>NZ_JFCC01000034.1:0-34047 GCF_000582925.1 Acinetobacter sp. 1294596
TGATCCTAGCCAAAATAATGGACAGCACGTCCCTCTAAAGATAACGTAACTTTAATCTTTGGAGATTCAAGAAATGGCTAAACGTTTTAGTCCCGAATTTAAACAGCAAGCGATTGATTATGCACTTTCAAACTCCCACGAACCTATAGCTGCAATCGCCCAGAAATTAGGTGTGGGTTATTCAACTTTAGACAAATGGATTCGTGAAGCCAATCCAGTGGGTTCAAGCAAACGTCAACTTTCACCAGAACAACAGCGGATCTTAGAATTAGAGAAAGAAGTCAAACAGCTCAGGGAAGCCAATGACATCTTAAAAAAAGCGCATGTGTACTTTCTAACAGATCATGCCAAGAAAAGTACACGGTAATTCAAGATCTAGATATGAATGAAGTCACCGTATCTTCTGCCTGTAAATACCTAGGTGTCAGCACTTCAGGCTATTATGCCTGGCGAAAACGTCAAGCCAATACGGCACAGAAATATAATGACTTAAAAGCCGTATATTGGCAGCATCATGCACGATTGGGTGCACCTTCATTAGTACATGACATGCATGATTTAGGTTACAACATTAGCGAACGTACTATTGGAAGGATGCTAAAAAAACTTGGTTTACGTAGCAGGATTGCACGTAAATACAAGCATACGACTGATTCAAACCATCGTTTGCCTACAGCGCCTAACTTGTTGGATCGTCAATTTACGGTCAATCAACCCAATAAGATCTGGACAACAGACATTACCTATATCCGCACTAAAGAAGGTTGGTTGTATTTATGTGTGATGCTAGATTTATTTAGCCGTCGTATCGTGGGGTGGCAAACCAGCCATCGAATAGACCGCCAGTTGGTGTGTGATACGTTTAACTATGCAATGGCTCGTCAGGGTTATCCAACTGGTGTTATGGTTCATTCAGACCAAGGTTCACAGTACTGTAGTCGTGATTTTAGAGCGCTGTTACTGACAAATGATTGTACTCAGAGTATGTCTAGACGTGGAAACTGTTGGGATAATGCAGTGACTGAAAGCTTCTTTCATACATTAAAAGGTCATGTGGTACATGGCAGTGTGTTTTCGACTCGAAAAGAAGCGAATGCTGTCTTGTTTGACTATATTGAAATTTATTACAATCGGGTCAGAAGACATTCTGCAAACGGCTGGTTAAGTCCAGAAGCCTTTGAACAGAAATATATTAAAAGTTTAGAGGGGCTGGTTGTCCACGATACTGTCTAGGATCAGTTTAAATCTGATATAAAAATTAACTTCTTAAGAAGTAGCTGTTAATTAACACTATTTATCAAAAAAATAAATATATAATATAAAAAACTTGAATATTAATTATTTTCATGTATTATTGCCTTAACTAGAAAAAAGTCTTGTCCGGTAAATCTTCTTAAGTATCGCAGTTTTAGTCATAATTCTTCGTTTTTTTCAGATTTTAAGTTCCATTCTTTATTATTTTCAAAGTTATACTCAGTCATTAAAAACGACTAAAAATTATTAAAATTCAATAGGATTTATTATGTCTAATACTATCAATGGTACAGTAAAGTGGTTTAACGAAGCTAAAGGATTCGGTTTTATTCAACAAGAATCTGGACCAGATGTTTTTGCTCACTTTAGTGAAATTGCCAGCTCTGGTTTTAAAACTTTATTCGAAGGTCAGCAGGTATCTTTCAGTGTTGCTCAAGGTCAAAAAGGCCCTAATGCTGTAAATATTGTTGCTCTATAACACATAGCAAGTAATTAAAAAAAGCACCCTAGAGTGCTTTTTTTATTGTTTGAGATTATTTACTTCCATAAATCTTATCATAGCCATCAGGACGGGTTTTGAAGCGCCGGTGAAACCACATATATTGTGTAGGCGCCATACGTATCTGACGTTCTAATATTTTGTTTACTCTAGTGGCATCAGTAATTTCATCCTTACCCGGAAAGTCCTCAAGCTGTGGTTCCAGCAAAATATGATATTGAGGATTTCTAATATCTCCTGTTCTGTAAAAGTACAGAGGGATAGCTAAGGTATTTGATATTTGCATTATACGCCTATGGGCAGTTACTGTGGCGGCTTGAACTCCAAAGAAAGGGGCCATTACGCCCTGCTTGAGGCCAAAGTCCTGATCAGGACTATACCAGACTGCCCGGCCCTGTTTTAACTCCTTGATTAAACCTCGCATATCATTTTTTGAAATCTGGTTGTTGTATACCTTTGCTCTGCCCCGATAAATCAGCATCTCTAATAAAGGATTATTTTGAGGTCGATATACAACATCCAGTTCAAAGAACAAGCTGCACATATATCCCCCTGCATCTAATAAAGTAGTGTGAGAGCTTAAAAGCAGAATACCCTGACCCTTTGCATTTTCTATATATTCAAGTCCCTGAATGTATACACGAGATTTAAACCATTTGGGGGCGTACCAAGCATTTAATGCCTCAAACAGGCCAATCAAGGCATTAAAAAATACTTCTTTTGCAGCCAGCTCGACTTCATCTGGACTCTTTTCAGGAAAACAGATCTCCAGATTCAGGATAGTCGTTTGCCGACGGCTAGATAAAAACCTCCATGCAGGATTAGTAAGCAGTCTAGCTATCCTCCATTGAATGCACCAGGGCAAGACAGCTAAAAAGGAAAATATAAAAACTATTAACCAAATTGCCCAATACTTGGGAAGAAGGAAGGACCACTGAAAATCAGCCGGATTATGTGACGTTTTTATATTCATGCAAATATATTATTAAAGCTGAACCATATGATACCTGTTCAACAGGTTAACAGTAGACCTATCCCGTGCATGATTAGTAAAGTTTTATAGGTCAAAGCTCCCTAAGGCATAAACATAATAGCCCTCTTCAACCTAACATATAGCTACTTGTTTAAGACCTTACCGAACAATGGTTGTCTTTATTACATTCGTCCTGTATTGATGGGTACTCTTATAATTATTAGTGATAATATCAGTCTTAATGAATAAATTATCTTGGATATTAATTTTAGCAATTTTGGCGGTTTTAATAGCGGTTTTTACCTGTACAAGGCAATGGAAGAAGATCCTGATTATCTATTTAAATTATTCGAATAACTATATAAATAAACTTTTTCAAACCTAGATCAAAAGATTCAGACTATCGAAGTTAAGCTTATGCAATTTGATAGTCATCCCATCGTAAAAATGTATTTTGTATTACACTACTGGCTCGAATGGTGAGAATTACATCGAGGGTGTATTCATCACTAAAATACACAAGCAAATTAGAAAAGTTAAATAAAAAAGCACTCTAAAGTGCCTTTTTAAAGATATATCAAGTTCTTTATATTAACCTTGAGCTAAGGTTTTAATGAATAGAATTTTTTGAGATTTTTCAGTGGGGCCTTCAAATTTAAAATTAATTTCTTCCTCATATTTCTTACTCATTTCAGTTTCTACAATATTCATTCCACTAATATCAAATATTCTAAGGGCTTCACCTTCAGCAGTAATTCCATCTTCTTCATTAGCGATTAGAACTTTAAGATCCGGATCAAAGATCTGTAATCTTGCGATCAATTGTTTAATTAACATGGTTCATTCTCAATTCTTAAAGATATAAACCAGTATTAACACTTTTCTATCTAACTTACTTGGCGATAAAAATTAGTTTTGTAAGCCAAAAATTTTTATCTGTATATCAGATTTTCTGTAATAGAAATATTTTGGTATATATTTTCGTCTATTGATACCCTTCAAATGTTAGGCCCCAACCCGTTTAGTACTAATCTTTCTGGCTATCTTAAGTATGGCCTTGTATTCAATGTCGATGTCTTGTTTAAAGTGGCCGCTGGGGTAAATCCAATAGTCTTCGCCAGCTCAGTCTGCCAATGAAAAGCAGGGCGAGCTGTTTTCAGCGATATATGGCATTACCTTTCCTTTTACTCAACTCAATACTTCTACTCTATTTGATTAAATTTATTTTCTAAGCGTTATATTGATTTGGTTGTATTGCCTGATAAGAAAAGAGAAATATAAACCTTTTTGCTTGTGCGCCTCAACATCATCAGATAATAGTGGTGCAAAGTAGCAAGTAAATAAACACACAAAAAGCGACGAGTAGCAAAACCTAGTAAAATAAAAAAGGATATAAAACAACTTAAGTTAATGTTTTTTTATATTTTTTTAAAATTATTAGGATATGAAGTTTTTATACTATATGGAGTAATTATGGACTAGAATTACACTCGAGTAATTTTTAGTCATTGAATAAACACAAGTAGACCCGATATTGTGAGTATATTGATATACACTGCAGGTCTAGAGGAAACTCTTATGAAAAATTTTACTGTTGCATTATTTGCTGGTCTGATTAGCTTGGCAGGTATAAGTGCACAGGCTGCCACTCCGGAACAGGAGTGTCAAAAGCTCAAAAATGACTATAATGTTATTTATGCTTCTAAAGGCTTCTGTTTTAAAGATAAGGATGCAAAAGAGAAGTTTGGTAATGAAAACTGCTATACTTCAAAACCTAAATTCTCTGAAAAAGAGCAGCAACGTCTTGATGAAATTAAAGAGCGCCAGAAAGAGCTGAACTGTAAATAACTACTGAAAGGAAGAGCTATGGCTTACGATGACCAAAATATCTTTGCAAGAATTATTCGTGGTGAATTACCTGCAATTAAAGTTTATGAAGATGATCAGGTTCTTGCTTTTATGGATATTATGCCGCAAGCCGAAGGTCATACATTGGTCATCCCTAAAACACCGGCAGTTACATTACTTGACCTGCCAGCAGAAGCCGCTGCTTATAGTATTCAGATAGTACAGAAAATTGCAAAAGCAATAGAGAAAGCATTGAATGCCGAGGGAATTGTTTTAATGCAGCTTTCAGGTGCTGCTGCTGGACAAACTGTTCCGCATGTTCATTTTCATCTGATTCCAAGTTCAGTGCACCAGCTAGGTCGCCATGCGGCTGAAATAGGAGATCAGGAGAAAATTAAGGCTATTGCAGAGAGAATCCGTGCTGCTCTTTAAAGCCTTATTTTCAATTAAAACCTAATGGAGCTTCGGCTCCATTTTTGTTTAAATTTCAAAAGTATAAAAAATAATCTAATTCTTCTTTTCTCTTTTTATCCTTCATTAAACTGTCATTTTTCTTTCACTTCTCTGTCACACAGTTTGCAGATACTGCTTAGCAAGTTGGTGAGCTTATGTAACTTTTTGTACACAGGCAAACTATAAAAAAGAGTTAGCAAGGCAAATAGCCATTTTAAAGAATTGTTTTTGGAGAAATCTCAATGAAAAAATTGCTTCTCGCTGCTACAGTAGCAACTTTAAGCTTAAACGCAGCGCAAGCAGCGCCAACTTTGTACGGTAAAGTAAATGTCAGCGTTGACAGTTACGATAATGGCAAAGATGACAAAATTGAAGTTAACTCGAATGCTTCTCGTCTGGGGATTAAAGGCGAAGAAAAACTGACAGATCAGTTGTCTGCAGTGTATCAGACTGAATGGGAAATTGATGTAGATGGTGGCGATGATGTATTCAAGAAACGTAACATTTTTGCCGGCTTAAAATGGGCAGAAATTGGTACTTTAAGAGCCGGTATTATAGATACACCATTTAAAGATGCAGCAGGCGGTTATCGTGATGTATTTAATGATTATGCACATGCCGATATTAAAGAAATGATGTATGGTGAAGAGCGGGTTGAAAATGTGATCAGTCTTGAGACAGATCCGAAATTACTCGCCGGTGTAGTATTTGCCCTACAGGCTCAGCAAGGCGAGTCAAATACTGAAACCAACAAATATACAGACGGTGCTCGTGACAGCCTAGGAGATGGCCTTTCAACTTCACTATCTTATGCTAATAAAGATTATGGTTTTGAAGGTGTGATTGCTGGAAACTTTAAATCAATTGGCGATTTTGCTGCGGTTGGTCTCAAGGATATTCCTGCTGATGCATTCCGCCTAGGTGCCTCTTTTGACTTGGGTAAAATCGGTGTGCCAGGCCTGTATTTAGGGGCAATGTGGCAGACTGCTGAAATCTCGGATTATAATAATATCAAGCCCCGTGTAGTAACTGATGGTGTTGTTACCTATGCTGGTGATTATAACAACGTAGAAGAAAAAGCATGGTTAATTTCTGCGACTTATAAACTTGCAAACACGCCTTGGACATTCAAGGCACAGTATCAGTCAGCAGACACTGACTATGCAGTTCTTGCAGGTGCGTCAGGTGACAGCTCAGTTGACCAGTGGGGAATTGGCGCAGATTACAAACTCAATAGCCAGACTAAACTCTTTGCCAGTGCTGTTCAGCGTGAATGGGATAACTCCCCTGCTAAAGGTAATGCAGATGAAAGCGTATACGGTTTAGGTATGGAAATAAAATTCTAATTCTGGCAATTTAAAAAAGGGCTATATGCCCTTTTTTAATTTAACGTTTCAAAAAACCGGAAACCATATTTAAAACATTTTGAATATCATTGTTGGCTTCCTGTTTGTTGGTCTTCTCACCTTGTGGAGTCAGCGCATCAATGATTTGTGGTAATACTGAAGAAATAGCACTGTATACATCCTGTTTAGGTGCATGTGTCTGTTCAGCAACTTTCTCGACTTCCTGATCATCAAATAAACTTTGTATATTTTGCTGCGGCGCATTTTCTTTATTGCTCTGGTTTGGGTCGACCCAGTTCTGTACCTGATTTCCAAGACCGGCATTACGCAATTTGTCTAATGCACCTTGAAGACCACCCTGCTTCTGAATCCAGGCTAGAACCAGTGGCAACACGGCGATCAATAAAGTTTTGGTACTGTTATTTCCACTGTTATGCGGTACTTCATTTTGAGTCTGGCGTGGTTGCTGTTGACGCTGGTTACCATGACCAAATTGCTCAAGTACTGAACCTAAAACGCCACCTAAACCGGATTGACGGCCCTGATTCTGGGTATTCTGATGGTTAGCCTGCGTATTCTGGCCACCGAGCTGACCTAGAACTGCTCCAAGAATTCCGCCGAGACCACTTGGCTGCTGCGTGTTCTGCTGCTGATTATTTTGTGGTTGCTGGTTTCCTAATGCCTGCTTCGCCAGCATTTCCACTATATTGGTCAAGTTGGTCATCACTTACTCCTTGAAAGTGTTATCTTCCTTAAAGCATAAGTGTACCCGACCGGGTGAAACAAAGTCTGATTTGTATATTTTTGCAAGATTTTATAAGTATATTGGCCCTTACCAGCGATATTTGTCCCAATTTTCCGGATTGGCCCAATATTTAGAGTTAAACCAGTCCGGTACGTGCTTATAGGTTAGAATATTGAATTGCCATAATGCGAAATCACTGCTGTTTTCTGTTCTCTCAACCAGTTGGGTAAAACCTAAAGAGCGAAGTAACTGCTCATCCTGAAGACGGCCAACCACAATAATACGCTTCGCCATAAGATCACGTAATTTCACAAGAAGTCTAGAAATATCAGGCAGTTTTAATTCTATGAATTCTGGACCGGTTAAAATGACCATTGCCAGATCATAACGTTCAGTAAAGGGCAGATTTAAAAACTCAGTTGCGTTAAAATAATGCCATTGTATAGCCAGATGTGAAGTATCTTGAACTGTTTCAAGCTGCTGACCAATCGCCAGTGCAGTATGGATGGGCTGTTCGGCAAATAGATCGTCTAGCATAGAAGTGATGACGTTGAGCTTGGCCATAACTGCATCCTGAATTACGTGAGTGAGAATTATATGGAATTACAAGGCATTTGCCATAAAATGCATGCCGGTCTTAGCAAGCCAAGTGTAACTGATCAACAAACGTTAAAGGCAAATGTTGAGTACAAATTTACTCTGGACCGTTCAGAAATTGATCTTCCTTTTACGTTAGGGCAAGAAATTGAAATTGAATGGACTGGTAATATCTATTGCGTATCTTGCGGTGCAAAAACTAAGAAATCATTTTCACAAGGGCATTGTTTTAAATGTTTTAAAACCAAAGCATCCTGTGACATGTGTGTTTTAAAACCGGAAACCTGTCATTACCATTTAGGGACTTGCCGGGAAGACTCATTTGCCCAAGAAGTCTGTTTTCAGCCTCACATTGTATATCTGGCTAATTCAAGTGGTCTTAAAGTCGGCATTACCCGTACTGGCCATATGCCTACCCGGTGGCTGGATCAGGGAGCGACTCAGGCCTTGCCAATTTTTAAAGTCGGTTCACGGCGTTTGTCTGGGCATATTGAGGTAATGTTTGGTAGCCAGATTTCTGATAAAACAGACTGGCGCAAATTGCTTAAAGGCGAAGCGGAACCCGTTAACCTAATTGAAAAACGTGATCAGTTAATTGAAGAATTTGCACCTAAAATTGCCCAGATTCAGGATGAATTCAGTCAGAATTTACATTTTAACGAGTCAGTAGAATTGCTTGATCAGGAACTACCATGTGAGTTTATTTATCCGGTTGAGCAATATCCTGAAAAGATCAAGTCACATAACCTTGATAAAACACTGAAAATTCGAGGAGTGTTACAGGGTATAAAAGGCCAATATCTTATTTTAGACACAGGTGTTATTAATATCAGAAAATATACGGGTTATGAATTAATTCTGAGAGCGTAAGTCTTTCATAAAAATAAACAGTACCGTAATTTGAGTACCGTACTGTTTATTCAAGAGAGCGTCTGATCTGTTGATGGATAAAAGTTAATAAGACAGTACTTTCAGAATGGCCTCTACAGGATTTTCACTATTACTGGCAAGTAGTCGCTTATGCATCGCAATATGTTGCATTACCTGAGTTTGTGCGACTTCTCTATTCATTAAATTTTCAATTTCTGTAGCTAACTTTTGTGCAGTGGCATCGGTCTGGATTAGCTCGGCTATAACTTTCTTACCTGCAATAATATTTGGCAGTGAATAATAGGGAATCTTGACCAATAACTTGGCAATAATATAAGTGAGCCAGTTCAGCTTATAAAAAGTCACCATTGGCCGATGTAATAGCATGGCCTCTAGTGTTGCTGTACCTGAAGCTAGGGCCACAATATCACTGGCATTCATTACCATACGGCCAATTTTGGAGTCAGTGCCGGTGTTTTCTAGCACCTTAACCTGTGCCTTAAACTCAGCAGGATAATTTTTTAATTGTTCTTCAATCTGAACTTTTCTTGCTTCATTTATAGCAGGTAATAAAAATTCAATTTTAGGATATTTCTGATAAATAATCTGTGCAGCATCAAGCACCAAACGACCTAGACGCTCGATTTCTCCACGACGGCTGCCGGGTAATAGTGCAATATGCTGTCTGGCCGGGTCGAGTCCTAACTGCTGTTTGGCTACAATTAGGGGATTATCTAAAGGTAACTGACTTGCCAAAGGATGCCCTACAAATGCAGCAGGAACCTGATAACGCTCATAAAAAGCTTTTTCGAACGGGAACAGGCAAAGCACCAGATCAATAGACTGCTTGATTCCGTGCACACGGCCCTGACGCCATGCCCACACTGATGGGCTTACGTACTGTACCGTTTTTATTTTAAGTTGTTTCTGTTTCAGACTTTTAGAAAGCCGCAAATTAAAATCTGGAGCATCAATTCCAATAAAAATATCTACAGGTTTCTGGCTCCAGCGTTCAACAAGTCCATCACGTACAGCAAACAGCTTTTTCAGATCTTTTAAGACCTCAACAATTCCCATAACTGACAGAATATCCATTGGATAATAGCTCTTAAAGCCTTCTGCCATCATTTGTGGCCCACCAATCCCTTCAAATTCAGCTTCTATCCCCTGCTCGCGAAAACTACGAATCAGCTTGGCACCTAAAGTATCACCAGAAACTTCACCTACCACTATACCAATTTTAAGTTTCCGATTTTCCAAGAGTTTTATCTCCATTATAAGACCAAGCTATTTTAACATAACCCTTTTAGATTTAATTAGGCTCACTGTATCCGCATCTAATTTAATCCGATTACACTCTTTAAAAAATTTAAACTTCCTTTTAGAAATTCAAAAATTATCTAAATAATCTATTGTTTACCAATTGTAAATCACCACAACAAATAATAATATGAATGATAATAATTTTCATTAACCAATATTATGAATTCTCATTTACACGCCAGTTATTTTAAACTTTCTCTCCTTACTCTGGCATTATTAAATGTACAAGCTGCTCTTGCAGCAGAGGCTTCAGATACCCAGGCACTTCCTGTTATTCAGCTGCAAGCCAATACTATGAGTAGCCAATCTTCTGAACAAACGCAAGCCTATATAGTCAAGGATTCAAACAGTGCTACCGGGTTGAATCTGAGTATTAAAGAAACTCCACAAACAGTGAATGTGGTAACCCATCAGCAAATTAAAGATTTCAATCTGACCGACGCACGTGATGTTTTAGCAGCAGTACCAGGTGTAGTCGTGTCTAGTCAGGAAACTAACCGTACTACTTACACAGCACGCGGCTTTGATATCAGTAATTACCAGATTGATGGAACAAACCTTCAGTTAACTGGTAGTGATTATCAGAATGGAGATATAGATACATTTTTATATGACCGGATTGAAGTCGTGAAAGGCTCAAATGGCTTGACTTCTTCTACGGGTAATCCCTCTGCAACTGTAAATTACATTCGCAAACGGCCAACTACAGACACCCGGACACAAGGCTCTATCAGTTATGGATCTTGGGACACAGTTCGGGGTGAAGCAGATATCTCAGGCAGTTTAACTTCTGATGATCGTATACGCGGACGAGTAATGCTGGCACAGGAAGCGGGAAACTCCTATATGGACCATTATAGCCAGGAAAAAACTGTTGCCGGGCTAATTATTGAAGCTGACCTGACAGATCAGACACTCTTAAGCACAGGGTATAACTTTCAGAAAGACCGGCCTAATGGAAACAACTGGGGCGCCCTTCCCATGCTGGATAGTGAGGGGAAATTATTAAACTATAGCCGTAATTATAATCCGATGCCGGACTGGGTACACTGGGATATGGAAAAACAGAATGCTTTTATAGAACTCAAACATCAGTTTAATGATGATTGGAGTATAAAAGCCAGTTATAACTATGCCGAACAAAAAGAAGATGGAACCATGCTGTATTTTACCGGCGTTCCAGATCGGGAAACAGGACAAGGGGTCAGTGAATATCCCTCAGCTTTCATAGAAAAAAACCAGAATCATGATATTGATATCAATATATTAGGAAAATATTCGTTATTTGGTCAAACTCATGACCTGATGGCCGGCAGCAGCTGGTCCAAAAATGATGTAAAACAGAACTCAAGATATATTGCAAACCGTAGCAGACCAATTCCTGACTGGTTCAATTATTACAACAATACTTATCCAGACTTTATTGACGATACAAACAATCCGGCTAATCAGGCAGATTATACCCAGGAACAGAAACGTGTTTATGCAGCGACACGTTTACATTTGGGAGATAAGTTAAAAGTCTTGGCGGGTGCCAATTATACTGATGCTACTTCAAAAGGCCAAAATTACGGTGACTCAACCAATTACAGAGATTCGAAAGTGTTGCCTTATGCAGGGATCACTTATGATATTGACCCAACTTATACAGCATACGCAAGTTACAGTACGATTTTTAAACCGACTTCAAAACTTGGTCTAGACAAGCAGATTTTAAAACCTACAGAAGGAAGCTCCTATGAACTTGGTATTAAAGGTTCATGGTTCGATGATCAGCTCATTGTCTCTAGTGCTGTGTTCCGCAACGAATATGACAAGTTTCCAGTTTATGAAAAATGGGATCAGGCTAACTTATACAGTCAACAAAATATTAAATCACAAGGTTATGAATTTAATATTGCCGGTCAGCTAACTGACCAGCTGAATATATCAGCCGGTTATGTACAGCAGAATATGAAAGACCGTAATACTGGAGCAAGAACCCGTACCTTTGTACCTGAACGCACCTTTAATGTACTTACCAGTTACACGGTTCCGCAATTTCCCCAATTAAAAGTAGGCGCAAATCTGGTCTGGCAAGATAAAATCAGCCAGACAGATAAAAGTAATCTGATACAGGACAGTTATGCTTTACTTGATCTAATGGCCAGCTATGAATTAAATGACCATGTCAGTTTTCAGGCCAATGTAAAAAATATTACTAATGAAAAATATTTTAATTCTCTAGAATATGGCCAGACTTATTACGGTGCGCCCGCTAACTATACAGTCGCGGTAAACTTCAAATATTAATAGTAAACAGTTCAGCTCTCTAAAGAGCTGAACTGTTTATTCTATATATAGAAAATGATGAGAAGCAGATTGAATTTTTTACAGAAGACTTATCCATACTGTGTAGCTTTTTATCGAACCCTGCTAGCCTTTATAGCGGGTTATATATTTATGGCCTATCTAGCTTATGATCTGGCTCACTTATTAAATTTTTATTTTCCAAAAGCCGAATCAATTTACTTGGCGGCAATCACTGCGATTTTACTGTATTTGGTCTTTATTATTTCGAGTTTTTGCATTAATTGCCTTTGGAAGTTAACCCTGCTGAGTCTCATCAGCTGCGGCTTTTTCTATTTTATTTCGCTTTATACAGGTTAAATTATGCAAAAATCTATCCGGCAATCGATGGCATCTTTGCATTCTTGGACCGGTCTTTTACTAGGCTGGCTATTGTTTGCTATTTTCCTGATGGGTTCTACCGCCTATTACCGCCATAATTTAAATTTATGGATGCAGCCTGCACTAGCTCAGATTCAGGTAAACCAGGAAACAGCATTAAATACTGCATATCAATATTTACAGAACGAAGCATCCGATGCTAAAACCTGGTATCTGGAAATAGCAACTCAAGAAAAGCCGTTTAACAAAATGTACTGGCAGAAACAGGATGGCAGTTATGGCAGTGCTTTATTAAATCCGGCCACTGGTCAGGAATTAAAACTCTCCGGAACCCAAGGCGGTGAGTTTTTCTATCTTTTTCATTTTCAGCTGTTTGGTATTCCGGTACTCATTGGACGTCTGATTGCGTGTTTTGCTGCCCTGATCATGTTGATTGCCCTTATTTCCGGTATTATCACTCATAAAAAAATACTGGCTGATTTCTTTACTTTCCGTACTTTTAAAGGCCAGCGTTCCTGGCTTGATTTTCATAATATCTGCTCAGTCATTGCACTCCCCTTTTTTTTAACCATTACTTTTACTGGTCTGGCTATTTTGTTTTATTTATATCTGCCATGGAGCCTTGAAAAATTTTATCCTGAAAACAAATACCAGTACTTTGAAGAAATCAATCAGAAAATTTTAACAAAGGAAGATCACCCAAAACCTGCTGCGATGCTTCCGATCCAACAAGTCCTGGCTATTAGCCAGCAGCAATGGGGTATTACAGATTATGCACGACTAGAGGTTAAGAACCCGAATACTACTTCTGCAAAAATAACTCTGGTTCAGTCTACTGATTATTCGATCACCCGTGATGCACCACAATTAACAGTAAACGGTATAAGTGGCCAGATTATAAGTGATACAAAAAACCGTAGCGCAATAGCCACACTTAACTCAGGTGTCTATGGTTTGCATATGGCAACTTTTGCCCAGCCTTTACTACGGTTCGCTTTATTTTTTTCAGGCATACTGGGCTGTTTGATGATTGCCTCTGGTTTATTGTTATGGAGTTTAAAGCGGCATCTACAAAACAAGACTCAAGCCTTTCATTTGGGCTTTTATTTGGTAGACCGGTTAAATGTAGCTACTTTTATAGGTCTTCCTACAGCTATGCTGTGTTATCTCTATGCCAACCGTCTTGTAAGCGTCCAGCCAGGTGGCACAAATTATGAAATTTATAGCTTCTTTATCAGCTGGCTGATCCTGTTTACTTTAGCGATAATGACTAAAAAACAATGGTTATGGAAAATACAGCTTGCTATTTTCATATGTCTCGCTTTTAGTCTGCCAATTTATGATCTTTATTACTTGAGTCAGCAAAATTATATTTCAGGATTATCGCACTATTGGAACTTTCTCAGAATTGACCTGATGCTATGGCTATTTGCTTTTTTAGCCTTCTTTATTTATCGCAATATTGAACCGATACAACTTAAAAGCAGCCAGAAGCTTTCTGCCAAAATTATAAGGAATACCCAAGAGGTTAATTCATGACATTGTTATTAGCTTTTTTTATGCTACTTGCCTGCTTTTATGGATTTTATCTTAGCAGTTCAAAGCAGCTTGCCAAGACTCTTAGTTCTAATAAGGCTTTTCTTGTAAAATACCCCTTATTGCTCAGGTTAGTTTGCAGCCTTCTATTTATATCAGCAACCTATTTCATTACCCGTAGCTATCATCTATCCATTGGATTTATTAGTGTCTGGATTTTCGCTACCCCTATTTTATTTTTCATGATCTTGACAATAAATGAATTAAAGCCGAATAGGAAATATCAAAGAAGATCATAAAAATGCTTTATTAGCGTATCTATACAACAAAGTCATCACCGAGCTTAGCGTTTTTTTGCATAAGTAAATCATTAATCGTCACAACTGCTTATATGAAAAAGTCATAACATAGACATGTTTTATTATATTGGCATGAGTTAATGGTTGGTCCTCTAGAATTCATTTTGGCTGGTGTACTGGTTGGTTTTTGTGTAGGTATAACAGGTGTAGGTGGTGGTTCATTAATGACACCTATTTTAATCAGCTTGTTCAGGATCGAACCCCATATTGCGATTGGTACCGATTTGCTCTACGCAGCAATTTCAAAATTCTGCGGCTCACTGGTCCATGCCAGAAAATTAAATATTGTCTGGCCCATAGTTCTCTGGCTGGCATTGGGGAGTATTCCAGCATCTTTTGCGACCCATTGGGTGCTTGAGCACTATCTGAGCCAGTCCACTCACTATAAAGCTGTCCTTACCACAGTTTTAGGGTTTATGCTGACTCTGACTGGTATTTCAATTATTTTCCGTGCGCAGATTGAAAAATTCTTTAGCCGTTTTCGTAAACCTGAAGTTTCTGGTCAGGAACAAGCGCTGTTTGCTAATCCGCGCCGCCGCTTTTATATTTTATTTATGGGTATCGTACTGGGTATATTTGTTACCCTCTCTTCGGTAGGTGCTGGCGCTTTTGGTATTATGGCATTGATTCTTATGTTCCCTAATTTGCCAATGATCCGGATTATTGGTTCCGATGTAGTTCATGCAGTATTGCTAACACTGGTTGCAGGCTTAGGCCACATGAGTTCGGGAAATGTCGATTTCACTCTATTAATGTGGTTACTGGTCGGTTCCATTCCAGCCATTATCGTTGGTACATTAATCAGCTCACGATTACCTGAACGTATTATTCGCAAGATTCTGGGAATTACCCTGTTTGCTTTAGGTATCAACTTTATGTTGCATCCGGTTAAAGCCAAACCAGTAACTACTTCAGAAAGCGCAGTCATTAGTACTGTTGAAAAAACACACAAGATATAATTAATTCGTAAAATGAATTGCTTTTTCAGGCTTTAACAGAGTTTTTGTATAGCAATTCATCACTTAAATCATGTTATATTCAAGTAACTATAACCACTTCTGTATGAACAATCACCAGTGACGGCAATGAATACACTACAGTCTAAAACAGTATCCCCTTCAGATATCAGTGATGTAAATGTGAAAAGCATTCAACCACTTGTAACTCCTGCAACACTGAAAGAAGAACTTCCTTTAAGTGAAACGGCTTATCAAACCGTCATGAAAGGCCGTGAAACTATACGTAATATTTTAGATGGTATTGATAAACGCCTGTTTGTCGTGATTGGGCCTTGTTCAATTCATGATACGGTAGCTGCACATGAATATGCTGACCGCTTAAAAGTCTTGAGTGAAAAAGTTCAGGATACTCTTTATATCGTTATGCGTGTTTATTTTGAGAAACCACGTACTACTGTAGGCTGGAAAGGTCTGATTAATGACCCGGACATGGATGACTCCTTTAATATTGAAAAGGGTCTTCGTATTGGCCGCCAGCTGTTACTTGAACTCAATGAAAAAGGTTTACCTTGTGCAACAGAGGCCCTTGATCCGAACTCGCCACAATACTATCAAGACCTGATTTCGTGGTCTGCTATCGGTGCACGTACTACAGAAAGCCAGACCCATCGTGAAATGTCTTCCGGCTTGTCTTCACCTGTAGGTTTTAAAAATGGTACTGACGGCGGCCTGACAGTAGCTACCAATGCCATGCAGTCAGTTAAACATGGACATAGCTTTCTGGGCCTGAATGAGAATGGCCAGGTTTCTATTATCCGTACTGCAGGTAATGCTTATGCACATGTAGTACTGCGAGGTGGTAATGGCAAGCCGAACTATGATGCTGGTGCTGTGGCTGATGCGGAAATGACTCTGGCTAAAGCCAAGGTTAGTAATAAGATCATGATTGATGCCAGTCATGCGAACTCGAACAAAGATCCGTATTTGCAACCGTTGGTTTTAAAAAATGTGACTGAGCAGATTATTGATGGGAACAAGTCAATTGTCGGTGTTATGGTCGAGAGTCATCTCAAGGGTGGCCGCCAAGATATTCCTGCGAAACTGGATGACCTTGAATATGGCAAGTCAGTCACAGACGGCTGTATAGACTGGGAAACTACCGAAAAGACCTTACTTGCCATGCATGAAGCATTAAAAGACGTTTTACCAAATCGTTAAACATTGAGACGCCATCATCATGATGGCGTTTTTTATATAGGATTTGTACCATATGAATGAACTAGAATATGCTTTAAGCCAGATTCCATATTTTGATTATGTTCATGAGCGCCTGTTTTGCTCAGGTCAGTTGACTGCAGAAAATCTCGAACAAATAAAGGCTTATGGTTGCTCGACCATTATTAATCTTGCCTCCAGTAAAGCTGAAATGGCTCTTAGAAATGAAGATCAGTTGTGCCTGGACCTTGACCTCAACTATATTCACATTCCTTTAGATAATGAACGCCCTTCAGCCAATCAGGCTATTCTGGTTCTAGAGCTGATTAATCACTTGGTCTGTGAGCAGACAGTGTGGCTGCACTGTGCTGATAACCGGCAATGTAGTGTGCTGATGTACTTGTATCGACAATACTTTATGAATATAGATATGCCTACAGCACAAGAGTATTTGTACAGAATCTGGGAACCCGATGATACCTGGACCGGATTAATTCATGCAGTTGCCTTACAACTTCAAGGCCGTAAAGCAACACGCGAACTGGAACAGTCACTAATGCAGGTTCGTCAGTTTGAGTGAAGTGCAAGTAAAACTGTAGCAGTCGCCAAAATGCCTTCTTGACGGCCAGTAAATCCCAGCTTCTCAGTAGTTGTAGCTTTTACACTAATTTGTGAAATATCTGCATTGAGTACCTCAGCAATGCTCTGCCGCATTTCGAGATTATATTTGGCCAGTTTTGGGCGTTCACAGGCTACAGTAATATCAGCATTACCCAGCATATAACCTTCCTTTAAAATTAAATCATATACATGCTTGAGTAATATCCGGCTATCCGCACCTTTGAATTCATCGTCAGTATCCGGAAAATGCTGTCCAATATCTCCTAGTGCCAGTGCCCCCAGTAGAGCATCAGCTAGTGCATGTAAAACTACATCGCCATCTGAATGAGCTTTTAAACCATGAGTATGTGGAATCCTGACACCTGCCAGATGAACAAATTCACCCTCTTCAAATGCATGCACATCAATGCCTTGGCCGATACGGAACTGCGGTCTTAACATGACTGTTTCCTTATAAATAAATCTTAGATCAGTTGTATTTTAGCTTGTGATTTCGCTATATTACGTAAGCAAACTCTATAGCAAAAGTATAAGCGATCATGTTATTGAATACCGAGTTTCCTCACATTAAAATAATAGGATCATTATTTGTAGCGACCTGTTTATGGTCATCAATGGCCGTAGCTCAAGCGTTACAGTGTACATCTGATATTACTGCGCCTGCTTTAAAGCGTATTTGCTCAGATAAGTTCGACGCCGAACGTCAAATGCTAAATAATAAATATCTTACAGCCTACCTGATTACTGATGCTCCGGTCCGTTTACTCCAAGACACACATCTGACTTGGCTAAATCGTATGCAACAGTGTAAAAGTAATGACTGTTTTAAACAGCAGTTCGAACTGCGTATGGATGATCTGGATATTTATACTTCAATGAATCAGAGTTTGACCCAGCATTATTTAAAATATGAAAATGGCCTGATTGCGAAACAGCCTGTACATTTACA
The DNA here is from genome assembly GCF_000582925.1 of Acinetobacter sp. 1294596. Taxonomy (NCBI): domain Bacteria; kingdom Pseudomonadati; phylum Pseudomonadota; class Gammaproteobacteria; order Moraxellales; family Moraxellaceae; genus Acinetobacter; species Acinetobacter sp. 1294596. The sequence continues at coordinate 18,218 of NZ_JFCC01000034.1, forward strand.
GGTACATCAACTCTCTAAAGACAGAATCAAGATCGAAGGAATTGCATACCGCAACCCGAATAATCGTAAAGAGACCCAAAACATTGCTTTTCTCGCTTACACCACTCCCGAGAACAAGCAAGAAATTATCGATAATGAACATGATTGTAAATATAATTTTAACTTTCAGAAAGCCTTGCTTACAGTAAGTTCACAGCAGAAAGGTTGTGAGCGATTCAACGGTATTTACCGTTTATACGACTAAACTTTGTAATTTCAGATTAATACTTAAGTAAAAAAGCCCGGACTGCTGAGACCGGACTTTATATTTCTAAAACTTATTAATCAATAGGCATTTCTGAAGCGCGACAGATTTCTGCACACTGCTCGCAGGCCTTAGCACAATGCTGGCAATGCTGATCTTCATGTGAACCACATTCTTCAGCACAACGTTCACATGCCTGAGCACATAGCGCCATCACATTGTCTAAAAGTGCCGAGCCTCTGATTTCATAGCTGATACAAAGACGGCATAGCTCCACACAATCTAAACAGCGACGGATACATTCACGCATCATGCCTACCATTTCTTCCTGCAAGCATTCTGCTGCACAGGTTTGACAAGCGATAATACATTCAGTACAGGCCCGAATTGAAGCAGAGGCCTGTGAATAAACCGGATTAGTCATTGTTTCATCTTGTTGTATTGGCACTTTCCACCTCATTCACTATTTATGAGCCTTTTAAGTATTTCAGGAATACAGAAAAGGTAGAACCATCTACAGGTAATGAATTGTGCCTTTTTTTAAACAATGGGTAAGCTTATGAAATATTCAGCTGTAGTATCAAAATTTAAGAATAAAAATTAATCCATTGAATATAAATATAATAATACTAAGAAGAAGCTGTATTTTGAGATTCAATAATCAGCTTGGCCAGCTCAAGATCATCCGGATAAGTAATTTTTATATTGTCCGAACGCCCCATTACTACTTGAACAGGATATCCGGCATGTTCAATTGCACTGGCTTCGTCAGTAATTGTGACCTGGTCGGCCAATGCTTTTTCAATCGCAGCTTTAAGCAATCCTAGTCTGGCAAGCTGTGGAGTCTGGGCTTGCCATAAGCATTCACGGCTTACTGTTCTGGTAATTTGCTGTTTATCAGATACCAGTTTTAAAGTATCCCGTACAGCTATAGCAAGAATAGCGCTACAGTTCTGTTTGATAGCGTTCTCAACCAGATTTTGCAAGCTGCTGAACTGGACACAGGGACGCGCTGCATCATGTACTAGTATCAGATCATCTTCATCAGCAATATTACTTAGATAATGGAGAGCATTGAGTACCGAATGCACCCTTTCTTGCCCACCCAGACAAAAGTGAGCTTTCTCAGCCTTTACTAAAGGTAAAGTTCGAGCAACATCATCATGTGCACTAACTGCAAGTACATATCCGGCTAAATCTAGCTGATTCAACCGGTTAACTGTATGTTCGAGTACAGTTTGTTGCCCAATTAACTGGTATTGCTTAAGTTCATGTTTAGAAAAACGGCTGCCTGAGCCAGCAGCAGGAATTACCGCCCAGAGTTTAGGGTGTTTCGGTAACAGGGTCTGGTTCTGACTCATTGGTTCTTAAATCAACCTTGGCATTAGGATCAATATAAATGGGTTTATATTGAGTACTGATTGTACTCATCTGTACAAAAGTTTCATGGGGCTTGATCAGACCGAGGTCTAAACGCGCATGTTCCTCAATGGCTTCAATACCATGTTTGAGGTCATACACTTCCGCCGCTAAAATGCGATTTCGCTCTTTTAATTCTTGATTAATATCAGCTTGTTGTTGGATTTGCTGAGTCAGAGTCTGATGAGGGAAATAGCCCCCCTCACCAAACCAGAAGCGGTACTGCAGCACGACAATCATAATGATTGCCAGTGCTAGCAATACCTTGCTCGAAATTGAACCGAAAACTTCTTTCATAAAAGCCATGAAAAGTTAGTTCAATCCTTTAAATTCAGCTTTACCGCGGTAAACTGCTTTAGTAATTTCTTCAATACGTAGTAATTGATTATATTTTGCTACGCGGTCAGAACGGCAAAGTGAACCGGTTTTAATCTGGCCCGCTGCTGTACCTACGGCAAGATCTGCAATAGTAGAATCTTCAGTTTCACCTGAACGGTGAGAAATTACAGTCGAGTAACCATTTGCTTTAGCAAGATAGATTGCGTCGAGTGTTTCGGTCAAAGTACCGATCTGGTTATATTTGATAAGGATAGAGTTAGCAACCTTCTCATTAATACCACGCTGTAGTATCTTCGGATTGGTTACAAACAGGTCATCACCTACTAACTGAATCTTGTCACCAAGAATAGAAGTCAGGTAAGACCAGCCTTCCCAGTCAGACTCGTCCAGACCATCTTCAATCGAGATGATTGGATACTGATTTACCAGACCTGCAAGATAGTCAGCAAACTGGTTACTGGTGAATGCTTTATTGCCCTCACCTGCAAGGATATATTGACCATCTTTATAGAATTCTGAAGATGCACAGTCCAGCGCCAGCATAATATCAGAACCAGCTTTATAGCCAGTTTGCTCAATTGCTGAAAGAATTACAGTGATTGCTTCTTCATTTGAACGAAGGTTTGGTGCAAAACCACCTTCATCACCTACCGCAGTATTTAAGCCTTGTTTCTTTAAAACTGATTTTAAAGAATGAAAAATTTCTGCACCAGCACGCAGGCTCTCAGCAAATGAGGTAAAGCCCACAGGTTCAATCATGAATTCCTGAATATCAACAGTGTTATCTGCATGAGCGCCACCATTTAAGATATTCATCATTGGAACAGGCATAGTCAAAGTTTTCTGGCCACGCAGGTCTGCAATGTATTGGAAAAGAGGAATTTTCTTTTCATCAGCAGCAGCACGGGCAGCGGCTAAAGATACAGCCAAAGTTGCGTTAGCACCTAGTTTTTCTTTATTTTCAGTACCATCTAAAGCGATCATTGTATTATCAATGTCTTTTTGTTCGAATACTGATTTACCCAATAAAGCATCACGGATTAAAGTATTAACATTATTAACCGCAGTTTGAACGCCTTTGCCCAAATAGCGTGCTTTATCGCCATCACGCAGTTCTAAAGCTTCACGAGAACCAGTTGAAGCACCAGATGGTGCACATGCACGGCCAACTACGCCGGATTCCAAGATTACATCAGCTTCGATGGTTGGGTTACCACGAGAGTCCAAAATTTCACGTGCACGGATGTCAACGATTTGGCTCATGAACAATTCCTCAGTTGAATGAATAACAAGATGCAAGCAGCAGCATCAATGGGTATCTAATTTTTTGAATCCTTTAACCAAAGTATCCAATTCTTTTAATTGTGCTAAAAATGGCTCTAGCTGGTTCAGACGCAACGCACATGGCCCATCACATTTGGCCAATTCCGGGTCAGGATGTGCTTCCAGGAATAAACCCGCAAGTCCTGTAGCCATACCAGCACGTGCCAATGTGGCAATCTGGGCACGACGGCCGCCCGCAGAATCGGCACGGCCCCCTGGCGTTTGCAAGGCATGGGTTACATCAAAAAATACTGGAACATTCATTTCTTTCATAATGTCGAAGCCCAGCATATCAACCACAAGGTTGTTATAACCAAAAGCTGAACCACGTTCGCACAAGATCAGTTTGTCATTGCCGGCTTCCAGACATTTATGCAGAATATGACGCATTTCATGGGGTGCAAGAAACTGGGCTTTTTTAATATTGATAATAGCCTGGGTTTTTGCCATAGCTTCAACCAGATCCGTCTGACGGCTCAGGAAAGCCGGCAGCTGGATAATGTCGGCAACTTCTGCAACAGGAGCCGCCTGATACGGCTCATGCACATCAGTGATGATCGGAACATTAAAGTGTTTTTTAATGTCACCTAACCACTCGATCCCTTTTTCCAGGCCCGGTCCACGAAAAGAATTCAGGCTTGAACGATTCGCCTTATCAAAACTGGCTTTAAAGACATATGGGATATCCAGACGTTTACAGATATCGACATAGGTTTCGGCAATTTCGAAAGCAAGATCTTTGGATTCAAGTACATTCATACCGCCGAATAATACAAACGGCAAATGATTTGCCATTTGTATATCGCCTAAACGTACAATTTCTTGTGGTTTTAGTAGTGACATTTAAACTTCCTGGTTTATTTCCTGAACAGTCTTATTTACGCTTCTGATACTGCTTTTTCGCAGCCCCGATAAAGCTAGCAAATAATGGATGACCATCACGTGGTGAACTTGTAAATTCCGGATGGAATTGTACTGCAATAAACCAAGGATGCTCAGGGATTTCAACAGTTTCTACTAAATGCTGTAGTGCAGAATAACCTGAGATTTTCATACCTGCTGCTTCAATCTGAGCAATAAAGTGATCATTCACTTCATAGCGATGACGATGACGCTCGCTAATTTCAGCTGCAGCATAAATATCACGAATTTTAGTTCCTGCAACCAGTTCAGACTTTTGGGCACCTAAACGCATGGTGCCACCAAGATCAGATTCAAGACTACGCTGCTGAAGTTCACCACGTTCATCTAACCATTCAGTAATCAGGCCAATAAGCGGGGCTTTAGTTGAACGGTTAAATTCTGTAGAAGTTGCATCAGCAATATTGGCTACATGACGCGCAAACTCAATCACTGCAAGTTGCATACCCAGGCAGATACCGAAGAATGGAATCTGGTTTTCACGGGCATACTGAATGGCTTTCATTTTTCCTTCAGTACCACGCTCACCAAAACCGCCCGGAACTAAAATGGCATCAGCGGTGGCAAGCACCTCATTCACATCTTCAGCTTCAAGCTTTTCAGCATCTACATAGTCAATCTGTACTTTAACGCGATTTTGGATACCCGCATGAAGTAATGCTTCATTCACAGATTTATAGGCATCTGGAAGTTCAACATATTTACCAACCATGGCAACACGAACAGTAAATTCCGGATTCAGTAAAGCTTCAACTACGTTATCCCAATCAGTCAGGTCTGCTTCTGGAAGATCGTTATAACCGAAACGTTCACAGATCAGGTCATCTACATTCTGTTCATAGAAGTTACGTGGAATCTGATAGATAGAACGTGCATCTTTGCACACTACAACTGCACGTGCTTCAACGTTAGTGAAGAGTGCAATTTTACGCTTGGTGTCAGCATCTACATCATGTTCGGTACGACAGATCAGAATATCGGGCTGAATGCCGATAGACAGCAATTCTTTTACAGAATGCTGGGTCGGTTTGGTTTTAAGCTCTGCTGCAGACTTAATATAAGGCAGCAGTGTCAGATGCATGAGCATGGTACGCTTATGACCAAGCTCGACCATTAATTGACGCACTGACTCCATAAATGGTAGTGATTCGATATCACCCACCGTACCGCCAATCTCAACAATCGCTACGTCATAACCTTCACCTGCACGGAGTACACGTTCTTTAATGTTGTCAGTAATATGCGGAATTACCTGAACCGTACCACCCAGGTAGTCACCACGGCGTTCTTTGTTTAGAACATCCTGATAAACACGTCCTGAAGTGAAGTTATTCAGCTTGGTCATTTTTGCACGACGCAGGAAACGCTCGTAATAACCCAGATCAAGGTCAGTTTCAGCCCCATCCTCTGTAACAAAAACTTCACCATGCTGGAATGGGCTCATAGTGCCTGGATCGACATTGATGTATGGATCCATTTTGACCATGGTGACTTTTAAACCACGAGCCTCTAAAAGTGCTGCTACTGAAGCTGCTGAAATACCTTTACCTAGTGATGAAACCACACCACCAGTCACGAAAATAAAATGGGTCATTGAGTTTCTCGTACAATCGAGCCGAATTCGGCCTGCAATGTTGCGCAATTTTACTTTACTCGGCACCTATAAAGCAAAGTCATTCCGCATCAATTCATAGAACAATAAACAACTGGTTATTCTATCAGCATTTTCGATAAAAAATTAGGCGTAATGTGCATGATTTTTCTGACAGCTTTTACTGTTATAATAGTCTTGTCTCTTTTAAGTCCTGATTTATGCAATTATGAATAAGAAACTTTTGATTTGTGGTGCGATCGCAACAGGTTTGTTCCTCACCGCGTGTGTAAAAAAAGAAGCGCCAAAGGAAGAGGAGCAAGAACAGGTTGAAGTAGTTGAACAACAATCTGTAGCACCTGCACAAATTGAACCTCTAGAACCGGTTGAAGCTGAACCTGAAATTCCCGAGACAGTTGAAATTGTTCGTGAAGAAACGTCAAATACCACAACCGAAATTCGCCGCGAATATCGTGACCCTGCACCAGTTGAACCGAGACCCGAGCCTAAACCTGAGCCACAAAAGCCAGAGCCTAAGCCAGCTCCAGCACCAAAAGCAGACAGTACCGCCAGCCAGCAAAAATCCAGTTCAGATTCACAGAGTGAAGATGATGCCGTTGCAGCTGCTATGGCGGCTGCCTCACCTGCTCTTGAAAACTAAACAATCCGTTCTTCTGTTCAGTCAGAACAGTAAAAACCCGGTATATTTACCGGGTTTTTTATTAATGAAATGATGAGTTGAAGACTTTGATTTAAATAGATGGCTTTTTCACCCAAGCACTAGGATACTGAGAAAAACCAATCTTGGGGTAGTAAGTAACAGCCTGTGGAGCTGCAAGTAGAGTCAATGTACATTCTGGTTGTAATTGCTGTTCTGTTATTTCAATGAGCTTTTTTCCAACACCCTCTTTTTGAAATCCTACTGTCACTGCCAGATCAGCGAGATAACAGCAAAAATAAAAATCTGTAACCGATCTTGCTATACCTACTAATTCTTGTTTATACCATGCTGATATAACCAGATTTGAATGCTGTAGCATGCCTGTGATCAGGTCTGCATTCTGGATGGGTCGTCTTGGACCTAATGAAGTTTTCTGTAAAAGGTCAATATACTGCTGCGTACTAACAGGTTCATTTATCAGGTAATGAATCGGTTCAGACATGATATTTTATCTCTTTTATGTTCCTATATTTTAAAGCCCCTTCTGTTTTATGGTTATGGAAGAGGCCAGCTATTTCAGGTTTTTATCATGTTATCTGTTTTAAGCAGACTATTCTTAGTTTACTGAAGCCAGTTTGTGTTGTGCAATCAGATAGTCTGCCATTAAACGTGCCGCCCATGAATGTGTACGGGTAATGCCTTCATAAAATCCGCAGTGGCTGCCTTTACGGGTTGTAATCACCATAATATTTGGCATCTGCATAATCATTTCTTTATATGGCTCGAAATTATCAATATGGCAAACCGGATCATCTTCAGCATTTAAAATCATTAGAGGAATCTGGATATTGTCCATAACATAAACAGGATTAGTTGCCTGATTATAACTTTCAAAGTCCTTATAACCTGCCAGCTCAAAGTAACAGCTCTGAAAGTCAGCCAGACTTTTAACAGCAAGTACTTTCGGCAATGAGCCTGTATTTTTCCAAGCGTCCTGATAAGGATGAATGAATGATTTAAACAGTTTCTTTGTCATGGCCTTACTATAAAACGGGTGCACCTTCTGAAAACCAATTTCGGTATTATAGCCCGGACAAAAGGCGAAGGCAGCCTTAAATGGAGTATGATGACCTTCCTCTCCCAGATAGCGTACCAACAGGCCAGTTCCTGCAGAAGAGCCTACGCCATACAATACAGATTCAGGAAATTTGCTCTGTATATGAATGAGCTGTTCACGCAGGTCATCAGTTGAACCAAACAGACAGATTTTCGGTACAGTCATTGGCAATTTGGCATGGCCACGGCGCAAACATAGCGCAATACGCCAGCCTGTATAGTGATGTAAATCACGTACCAGCTCGCTCATACTTTGTGGTGAGCCGGTAATCGTATGCATTAATACAATAGTGGGTACATCAGCTGGAAGTTGTTCGCCATACCAGGCAATACCGGTAGTCCCACCATCCTGCATGGTTAATGGCTCAATTCTGTCATACTTGAGCTTAATACGTCTTTTCTTGAACAGGTCAAAATATAGCAAGTGTGCATGCTGGTTCGCTAACCACGGTGTTGGCCGATACTTTTCCTTAAGCTGTGGCAAGTGCTCCAGTACCTGCTGGACTTTACCATTCGGGTCAAAGTAGAGTTTAGGCTGTTCAGCGCCTGTAACCTGATCCAATAGTTCTCGTGTCAGGGCAGTCAGCTTTTTTACCATCATTTGATTTAACTCTCGGCATATTTCTAAAGTATGAAGAATGAATTTTAAGTAAGCTTAATGGGCTGGAGGCATAAATGCTGCCATGCGCTGTCCCATTTGTGCAGCTAACGCTTCGAGACCACTTTTTGGCCGGATCATGACTTCAAAATCAACAATTTTGCCCTGCTCATTAAAACGGATCATATCGATTCCTTTTAACTGTTTTTCTCCGACATGAGCAGAAAACTCTAACACTACATTGTGACCGTTTTCTGTGTAGAACTCACGGTGATAAGTAAAGTCCTCAAATATTTCAATGACATTAGTTAATATAAAACGAACGACTGTTTTACCTTCATACGGGTTGAATGCAACAGGTGACCGAAAAATCACCTGTTCATCTAGAAGTTCGTCCAGAACAGTCATATCACGGCTGCAAAGCATTTGGTGCCAAGCCTGTATGGCTTGTTGAGTAGTGGTCAGGATCATCAGTTTTATCTCTTTAACTATTTATTGTTTTAAAGTTGAAAGTGGACAGACAGCATTAACAGGCCGCCTGCCCTATATAAAAACCTAAATAATGGCTGCCAGTTCAGCGCCCTGACGGATGGCGCGTTTAGCATCCAGCTCACCTGCTTCTCTTGCGCCTCCTATTAGATGCACACGTTTTCCGTCAGCTTGCAACTGTTCGAACATGGCAGTATAAGATTCCTGTCCGGCGCAGATTACAACGTTATCCACTTCCAGTAGCATGGGTTTGCCATCCACCGTAATATGCAAACCCTGATCATTAATTTTTTCATAATTTACACCAGACATCATTTGCACATGTTTATGTTTTAGGCCAGTGCGATGTATCCAGCCCGTGGTTTTACCCAGATTTGCACCTACAGCCTTTTGCTTGCGCTGTAACAGGTAGACTTCACGCAGTGAAGGTTCAATTTTAGGCTGTTTCAAGCCTCCCGTATGATGATAGGTCGTATCGATCCCCCACTCATCATAAAATTTTTCAGGATTCAAGCTGGCACTTTCCCCTTCATGTGTAAGGTACTCTGCTGTATCAAAACCAATACCGCCTGCTCCGATAATTGCAACCCGCTTTCCAACAGGCAGGCGCTCTTTAAGCACTTCCAGATAGCTTAACGCTTTAGGATGATTCGCACCTTCAATTTCCAAGTGACGTGGTGTTACGCCTGTTGCAATCACAATATCATCAAAATTGGCCTGGCTTAGCTCTTCATAAGTCGCTAAATGATTCAAATACAGCTGGATATTTGGCTGTAATTCAATCTGGCGCTGAAAGTAGCGAATAGTTTCATAAAACTCTTCCTTGCCCGGAATAGTCTTGGCAATATTAAATTGTCCACCAATCTGGTTACTGCTTTCAAAAATCTTGACCTGATGACCACGGCTGGCTGCATAAATTGCAAAACTTAAACCTGCCGGCCCTGCACCTATCACAGCAATCTGTTTCGGTGATCCAGATTCTTTAAAAATCAGTTCAGTTTCATGGCATGCGCGCGGATTAACCAGACAGGATGCAATTTTCATTGAGAAAATATGGTCAAGACATGCCTGATTACACGCAATACAGGTATTAATCTCGTCACTGCGGCCTTCACGGGCTTTTAAAACAAACTCGGCATCGGCCAGCATTGGACGTGCCATCGAAATCATATCTGCCTGTCCGGAAGACAGGACATATTCTGCCATTTCTGGAGTATTAATACGGTTAGATGTGATCAGTGGCAGCTTCACTTCGCCTTTCAGCTTTTCAGTCACCCAGGTAAATGCAGCACGTGGAACCTTAGTGGCGATGGTTGGAATACGTGCCTCATGCCAGCCGATACCGGTATTAATAATTGTCGCGCCGGCTTTTTCAATTTCTTTAGCCAGATAAACAACTTCATCCAGTGTAGAACCGCCTTCTACCAGATCCAGCATCGATAGACGGTAAATAATAATAAAATTCTCTCCGACTGCTTCACGGGTACGCTTGACGATTTCAATCGGGAAACGGATACGCCGCTCATAACTTCCGCCCCATTCATCATCACGATGGTTGGTGCGGGCAGCAATAAATTCATTGATCAGATAGCCTTCTGAGCCCATGATTTCTACACCGTCATAACCGGCATATTGTGCCATCTGTGCACAATTTACAAAGTCACTGACAGTCTGCCAGACTTCAGCCGAGCTTAATTCTTTAGGCTTACTCGGATTAATCGGGGCCTGAATCGCAGAAGGTGCAACCGGATCAGCCTGATAGGAATAACGTCCCGTATGTAAAATCTGCATGGCTATCTTACCGCCAGCATCATGAACAGCCTGAGTAATAATCTTGTGCTTTTCTGCTTCAGCAATAGAATCAAGTTTAGAACCGCCAGCAAAGGTTACACCTGCATCATTAGGTGCAATACCGCCAGTCACAATCAGCCCTACCTCACCACGCGCACGTTCGGCATAAAATGCTGCCATCCGTTCGTATCCTTGTGGAGCTTCTTCTAGGCCCACGTGCATTGAACCCATCAATACACGGTTTTTTAATGTAGTAAACCCGAGGTCTAAAGGGGCAAGTAAGTGTGGATAGTACGACATTTTTTCTCCTTGGCTCGCTATCTTTGCTAGCTTATGCAACTTATTGCATAACTTATAATAGATATTCTTTTTTTATGCAACATGTTGCATAATGTCTGAAGCGTCATTTTTAAAGTTGCGGAATTCACCGATGTCTCTTGCCCATGTATTATTGACCAGTTTACTGGAAAGACCGAGTACCGGGTTTGAACTGGCACGCCGTTTTGACCGTTCTATGGGCTTTTTCTGGAATGCAACACACCAGCAGATTTACCGTGAACTAAGCGGTATGCTGAAAAAGGGCTGGATTTCTACAGTTGAAGAAGCACCCAGCCAAAGCAGAAAGAAAACCTATCAGGTTGAACAGGCAGGCCGTATTGAACTGGCCAAATGGATGATGGAACAAAGTCCGCCCGCCCAGTTACGGGAAGAGTTGATGGTACGTCTGCGTGCAGAAGCCCAGTTGGGTGGAAATATTGTACTACCCGAATTGCAGCGACATCTGGAATTACACCAGAATAATCTAAAACTCTACCAGAATATTTATGCGAAGGACTTTGCTGGAAGTGAGACCACTGACCGTACTTTATATATTCATAAAATGATTTTGCAGCTGGGTATTGATCTGGAAATTCACTGGATCAAATGGCTTGAAGAAGTCATTCCTACATTGGAAAAGTTCTAGCACTGAGGAGTTAATCATGCCACTTTACCGCATGCCTGATGGAGAAAACCTGTATGTGCGCCGGATTGGTCACGGTCAGCCTGTACTGGTATTATCTGGTCTTGGAATGCAAAGCTGGCAATGGTTACCTTTTATTGCACGCAGCCTGAACCGCTTTGAGTTTATTATTCCAGACTGGCGCGGTTTTGGGGGTTCTCGAAACTGCGCCATTCCTCAATCCTTAGATGCAATTTCCAGTCACTGGCAGGATGTTTCCAGACTGATTAACCAGTTGCAGCTGGATAATTTTATTCTGATTGCCTATTCAATGGGTGCCACTACAGCGATGCATGGTATGCACTATGCAAACCTGGGTGACAGGTTAAAGGCCTATTTACATATTGACCAGACGCCAAAAATTCTGGCAGATGAGAATTGGAAATATGGCCTGCTGGGTGAAAAGCATATAGAATGTAAGCTGTTATTGCGCCAGCTGCTTGACACTCTCTCTGGGCAACCCGATATACACAGCATCAGTCAGCTAGAAACACATACATGTACTGAACTGCTTCAGCTTTGGTACAGGTTTGTATCTTTACAGGGGAATAGCAGATTTTCTTCCCTGCTGTTTCATACCGCACTTAAAAAACCGAAACTGCAAAAATATCTGTTGCCTCTTCAACGACTGGACTACCTGCGCTGGTATCTGGAAAGTTATTTGTACCATACTGAAGATTATCGCGAAGCACTATCACAACTTGAATGTCCAGTCACTTTTTTTATTGGGCAGAATTCCAGCTTATATGCGGCAGAAGGACAAACGATCATTGCTAAAAACCTGAAAAATGCTCACCCTGTTTATTTTGAGCATTCGGGTCATACGCCGCTTTTAAGTGAACCGGTTAAATTCACTCATGAGCTGCGACAATTTTTATTGGCTCAGGTTCCTTAACCTGTTTGGTTTTTAGAATTAAAATAAGGCACGGTCATATTTGATCGCTTCCAGATCGTAAACCTGATAGATACAGTCGAAGAGTGACCGGATGTTTTCCGTTTCGTCCATATTTCGAATAGTCAGAAAAATCGGGCTTTTTGCTGCCTCATCCAGTAAAGGCACATAATTTAAATGTGGAAAACGGATAGTATCGGCACTCTCAGGAATAATACAAATGCCCTCACCTGCAGCAACCAGTCCTAAAGCTAGCTGAATTTCACGAACTTCCTTAATGTTTCTAGGCTCCAGACCATGCTCAGAAAATAACGTGGTGATCTGTGTAGAAAAATTAGGTTTAGCCGTGTTTGGATAGCAAAACAGGTCTTCATCAACAATATCTGCCAGATATATACCTTCAATATGCTGTGCAATCGGATGGCTTGAATGTGCAGCGACCATTAGACGTTCTTCACGCAGTAAAATCCGGTGAACTGCCGGATCACTGATTCTCAGCCGTCCAAAGCCGACATCAATCCGGCCTTCTTTTAGTGCCTGAATCTGGTCTCTGGTGCTCATCTCTACCAGTTGAATATTTAAATGGGGATGCTGCTGACGATATAAATAAATAATTCGCGGTAATAAACCGAATAAAAGTGAGCCTACAAACCCCATGGTAATACTGCGCTCAACCAGGCCTATACGCTTGGTCATGGATTTAACTTCTTCAGCATTCGACAAAAGTTTAACGGCATGCTGGTAAAAAAATTGACCGGCTGGGGTAGTCTGTAATGGCCGGCTGCCCCGTTCAAATAACTGGATACCCAGTTCACTTTCAAGGTTTTGTATTTGCCGGCTCAGTGGAGGCTGGGCAATAAATAGTTTTTCTGCAGCCTTGGTAAAACTCTGTTCTTCTACCACTGCCACAAAATAGCGTAAATGTCTCAGTTCCATGAGTCTTCCATACCTTTAAGATATATTAAAATGCAAATTCAGTCTTAGACACATTTTAATCATTCTTTTAAGGTATGCACAAGAGATAAGTCAGCATAGATTTTCAATAATGTATAAATCTGTAGAAACATTACTCGTCGATATTCCGACCATACGTCCACATAAACTTTCTGTGGCAACCATGCAGACTCAGACCCTGGTTCTGGTGAAAATTACTGCAACAGATGGAACTGTAGGTTGGGGTGAAGCCACTACTATTGGTGGACTCAGCTATGGTGAAGAAAGCCCAGAAAGTGTTAAAGCCAACATTGACACTTACTTCGCGCCTCTGCTCTCCTCCGTTCAGAACCAGAATATTGCACAGATCTCAAAACTGATCCGCAAGACCATTAATGGTAACCGTTTTGCCAAATGTGCAATTCAGACTGCACTGCTGGACATACAGGCGAAACGTCTGGGCCTACCATTAAGTGAAATTCTGGGCGGTCGTTTACGTGACCGTTTGCCAGTACTCTGGACACTGGCTTCTGGTGATACAGACAAAGATATTGCCGAAGCTAAAAAAATGATTGAGCTGAAGCGCCATAATACTTTCAAACTGAAAATTGGCGCACGTCCATTACAGGAAGATGTTGATCATGTTATTGCCCTCAAGAAAGCTCTGGGGCCTGAGGTCAGTATTCGTGTAGATATCAATCGTGCCTGGACAGAGCTGGAATGTATTCGCGGAATCCAGCAGCTACAGGACGGTGGAATTGACCTGATTGAACAGCCTTGCGCCATCCAGAATACCGATGCTCTTGCCCGTCTGACACAGCGTTTCGAAGTAGCAATTATGGCTGATGAAGCCTTAACCGGGCCGGACAGTGCTTTCCGTATTGCACAAAAGCATGGCGCCGATGTATTCGCAGTCAAAGTCGAACAGTCTGGTGGACTGATTGAAGCTTGTGACGTGGCCAAGATTGCCTGTCTTGCAGGAATCGACCTGTACGGTGGCACTATGCTTGAAGGCCCGGTTGGTACCATTGCCTCTGCTCATGCCTTTTCTACCTTTGAAAATCTGGCATTCGGCACAGAACTCTTTGGCCCACTTCTTCTGACCCAGGAAATTTTAACAACACCACTGCAATACGAGAACTTTGAACTGGTTGTGCCCAATGCACCAGGTTTAGGAATTGAAGTGGATGAAAACAAGATTGAACAATTACGTCGTTAAGGCAAGCGGATAAGGAGTTTTAACATGTTATTTCATGTGCGTATGGATGTGCATATTCCACTAGATATGCCAAGCGAGAAAGCGAACGAAATTAAGGCTGTTGAAAAAGCTTACTCCCAAGAGCTGCAACGCCAGGGTAAATGGCGTCATATCTGGCGTATTACCGGCCAGTATTCCAACATCAGTATTTTCGATGTGGAAAACAATGAAGAACTGCACAACATTTTGCAGGGTCTACCGCTTTACCCTTATATGAATATTGAGATCATGGCTCTGAATCGCCATCCGTCTTCTGTACGTGAAAACGATTCATAAAGTTGATGCAGTAAAAAAGATGCAGTTCTACAGTTGCATCCGTACTTTCCTTTAAACGAAGGATAATAACAACAGACGGAACGAGGCCAGCCAGTGATGGCCAGCACATCAGGGAACCTTTCTCGCTTGTCGCCAGCCCCGTTAGCGTCTTATACATACTTAAGGAGTGATAGTATGAACCGTCAACAAATTGATGCGCTCGTAAAACAAATGAATGTCGATACTGCCAAAGGCCCGGTCGATGAGCGCATTCAGCAGGTCGTCGTCCGCCTGCTCGGGGATCTGTTCCAGGCCATCGAAGACCTCGACATCCAGCCCTCTGAAGTCTGGAAAGGCCTCGAATACCTGACCGATGCAGGTCAGGCCAATGAACTCGGCCTGCTCGCTGCCGGGCTCGGTCTTGAACACTACCTCGACCTGCGTGCCGATGAGGCAGATGCCAAGGCCGGTATCACTGGCGGCACTCCCCGTACCATCGAAGGCCCGCTCTATGTGGCCGGTGCCCCTGAGTCTGTCGGCTTTGCCCGTATGGATGACGGCTCCGAGTCCGACAAGGTCGACACTCTGATCATTGAAGGCACAGTTACTGATACAGAGGGCAATATTATTGAAGGAGCCAAGGTAGAAGTCTGGCATGCCAACAGCCTGGGGAACTATTCATTCTTTGACAAGTCCCAGTCCGACTTTAACCTGCGCCGTACCATCCTTACAGATGCAGATGGTAAATATGTTGCCCTGACCACCATGCCGGTAGGTTATGGCTGCCCGCCAGAAGGCACTACTCAGGCGCTTTTAAACAAGCTCGGCCGTCATGGTAACCGCCCTTCTCATGTGCACTACTTTGTATCGGCACCGGGTTACCGCAAGCTCACCACACAGTTCAATATTGAAGGTGACGAGTATCTGTGGGATGACTTTGCCTTTGCTACCCGTGACGGGCTGGTTGCAACAGCAACAGATGTGACTGATGAAGCTGAAA
>NZ_JFCC01000035.1:0-32912 GCF_000582925.1 Acinetobacter sp. 1294596
AATATATTTTTAATATAAATTGCATCAATATATTACTATAGTTTTTCCATAAGGTTAAACCTAGTATATTGATTGCCAAGGCAATAAAAAATGCTCCTAACATATCCAAAGGAAAATGTACCCCAAGATATATTCTAGACCAAGCAACCAGCCAAGCTAATCCAATCAGTCCTAAACCAATAATACGTTGTTTAGAGAAAAAGTATGAAAAGGCAATTGTGCTAAAAATGAGCATATGATCGCTTGGAAATGAGCCATTAGGCACATGAAAGATAATTGTTCTTCCCACTTCCATTACAAAGGGGCGCGGATGATAAAAAAGCTGAGAAATAATCTGACTGATTGCAATGGCAATACTGGTAAAAATAAAAGCTTTAAGTATTTGTTTTTTAGTATTTAAATTTCCTTTAAACCATAAAACCAGAAATATTACCAGCATAATATAGAGCAAGTCATTAGCGATAAAGATGGCCACATTAATACTCAAATCAGTTGCATTCTCAGATGCATTAATTAATCTGAATAAATTTAAGTTAAAGGTTTCCAAAGACATAAGCTGGGTATATATAAAATTATTACGGTCATGATACTGACATATTTAATAAATAAAGAAAGCAGCACTAGCTGGATTTATGTATAAAAATTTAAACCTCATCAGCTTGCAAGATTTAAACTAATCTAACCAAATGTGTCTCAAAACCATACATTCTCGTGCTCTAATTTAGTTATTGTTCAATTAACTCATTATTTATTAAGATTTTTTATCATATAGGTAGGCAAAAATTAAAATGGATTTTGCAGATATCTTTATACGAGATACGTCTTGGAAATTTATTTTAGAAATCATCATTCGCTGCGTAGTGATGTATCTAATTATTATTATATTTCTTCGGTTATCAGGCAAACGTGGCATACGACAACTCTCAATCTTTGAAGTTGCAATAATCTTGTGTTTGGGTTCGGCAGCTGGTGATCCGATGTTTATGGAAGAACTGCCGATTATACAAACGTTTACAGTAGTCGCTACTATTCTGCTGCTATATCGGATTACGACTTGGAGTATGGTAAAAAATAAAAAAATAGAAGCATTGCTAGAAGGCTTACCCCTTTGTGTAGTAGAAGATGGCAAACTAGTTTTTAAGGATTTGGAAAAAGAGACTTTCTCTCATGATGAATTTTTTGCCGAAATGCGCCAGCAGAATGTAGAACATTTAGGTCAGATCAGAACTGCCCTATTAGAATCAGATGGAGCATTAAGCTTACTTTTCTTTGAGAAAAGGGATATAAAATGGGGACTTCCAATTTTTCCAAAGGCTTATCAAAAAGCTACATTTGTTAAGGAAAATACTTTTTACTCTTGCATGAAATGCGGAGAAACCAGAATGTTGACCAAGATAGATCAGAGCTGTCCACGTTGTCACCATAGTGACTGGGCGGAATCTTTAAGAACGAGTCGCACGTCAGTTTAATATTTTAAAGTAAAGCTGGTTGTATAAAAAAACCCATCAAAAGATGGGTTTTTATTATTCACGGCAGACGAGCTATTACACTAAAGTAATGTTGCTTGCTTGAGGGCCTTTTTTACCGTCAACTACAGTAAATTGCACTTGCTGGCCTTCATATAAAGTTTTGAAACCCTGGTTAGTGATTTCGCTATAGTGAGCGAATACATCTGGACCTGATTCTTGTTGAATAAAGCCAAAACCTTTAGTCTCGTTGAACCACTTCACTGTACCTTTTACGACATTAGACATAATATAATCCTGAATTTTTAAATAAAGAGAGTTTTTAACTCTTAGGATAACTTGAAAATAATATATGAGACTAAAATCTGATAAAGACGAAGGATTTAATAAAAAACTGCGAGCTGAGAGATTATTGAAACAAAACTATATTTCTAGTTATGCGGCAATTATACAGGTTTCCTTTAGATTAGCAACCCATATTTTAAAAATAAAAAAACCCAATCATAGAAGACTGGGCTATAAACCTTAAATTTTTATTGGTAGCGGGAGCTGGATTTGAACCAACGACCTTCGGGTTATGAGCCCGACGAGCTACCAGACTGCTCCATCCCGCATCAATGAATTAGCTTTATACGCCTTAAATTGGTATAGGTCAATTTATATTTTAATTATTATAAAATATCGTAGGTTTATTTGACTTTTATACTTTTTTCCATACCTTATCTTCTTGACTCGCTGCAAGCGTAAAAGTAAAGCCATCGTCTGTACTGACCAGATAAATATCAGAAGTACGATAGACCACTTTCAGGACGGTGCCCAGCTCTAACAGTATAGGCTCGCACCCTTCCTTTTCAAGTTTTAAAGAATCCACAAGCTGAACTAATCCACTTTCCATTTTATCATCTCTTTTCAATGAAAAATCACTTAATAAGTGTATCTATAGACACCATTTTAAGCGAATTAATTTTAAATTTCTCTGTTTGACTTCATTTTTCAGTTTGGTTCTAAATAAGGATAAGGGTTAATTGCTCCCTGCCCATTTATATAAATTCCATAATGTAAATGTGGCGGTGTTCCGCGCGCATTCCCTGTATTTCCCACATAGCCAATCACTTCACCTGCTTCGATCCAATCCCCCGCAGTGATATTTTCAGCATAATTCTCTAAATGGGCATAATAATGATGAGTTAAATCAGGACCAGTTACCCAGACTACCTGTCCACCAAGATTGTTAGTACCCACCTGCCTAACTATACCTTCAGTTGTACTGAGCACAGGTGTCCCCCGTTTAGCGAATATATCGATTCCTTCATGTTTTCTACCTTCACTTCGAGCAGCTCCCCAAGTATCTTGCAGTTGTTTCCTTGTTACCCCTTCTACAGGCACAGGAAGTTGGCCAGATAACTTTTTGTTCATGAGCTGACTATAAAGAAAAGGATAACGAAAACCAGCGGACTCTCCAGAGGCAGGTGGCTGGCATCCGGAAATCAGCCCTAAACTAGCGATTAATATAAGTATACTTAAACAGGGTATATATTTTCTCATATATCTACAAAAAGTTAGTTTGTACAAGCTTTTTTTGGATGAAAATCAAAATGATTCAAGATATATTTCCTTATTTTTTTATCTGTATTTAAGAGTTCTATTAAAGCTTTTTTAAACTCAATAGGCGCCTGCTCAGTGTCAAGATCAGGAATAATCGCTTGCTGTCCTCCTACGCCATCAAAACAAAAAATATTAAGCTTAGAGAGTATTCTATGATCATATTCCAAGTCTGCTTCAAAAGTGTAAATAATCTTTAGCTTGAAGCCTGTTTTTTCAAAATGACAATAACATTCTCTTACTCCATGAGGTACCAGACTCATATCAATAATGGCTTTATCACCGATATGAATACCTAAATAGATATTTTCATATTTAAAAAATTTATTGGTTTTTTTTACGCCTATCCATCCAGTACGTTCCGGATCGATCAGCAGATCAAGTATTTCTTTAAATTTCATGATATTCCCTATAAGCAGAGAAGGGATATATATTTTTGATGTTTTTATATCAACTAAGTACTCTTGTTTGGTCTACTAATCTTTAATATGAGTATGATTTGTTCTTTTCATGTTTCAGTTACTACAAATTTAAAGATTGCAGCGATGAAAATTTATATTTACTTTCTTAAAACTATTAATAATTTTTTCAGTAATAGAAGTTAAAAGGCAACATTACTGTTGCCCTATACAATTTCAATTTAATGCAATTACTTTAACAATAATAACTTGTGATTCTTCAAAATCATCAAAAATTTGCTTACGGCTGAGCTCTTTAGACTTTACACAAAAGTCATGATTCTGATAGTTAATAATTTTCGGAATCTGGTCAAAATACTGGCTCCCCACATCTAGTTCTTCTTCAAATAACGGCGTGCCTAATTGATACTCCTTACTTTTTAACACAATGTACTTTACTATTGTTTTCATAAAAGGCCTGTCTTCTTTACACACTTTATTTTTAGTTTTAACAGGTTTTCTTCCTTTAAGAAATGCATCTTTAGTAGTTAGTGCCTGTTAAAGCAACAACTAAGCTATAAAACCCAACAGAATCCTTTAAAGGTCATTTAAAAAGACTTTATGATTGAAGTTCTACGACCTAAATTACTCAATTAAAGCCAGTTTCCTTTAATGTGGAATCAGGTGGTTTTTCAGATATAGTAATTAAGAATAAATAAGAACTAGAGCTATAAGCATGGTCATAATTCAAAAATGTTGCGCATTACTTGAAACACAGACATTAAAAATTGCATTTATTGAAAGTGCCAGCTCTGGCTATCTGGCCAGTCAGTTTTCTATTTTTAAAAATAGCGGCGCAGATATCCTGTTAGGAGGATTAGTCAGTTATGACCCAAGTATCAAGATTGATGTTTTAAAAATTGATTCTATGCTTATTGAACAATACACAGCTGAGTCGGCAGAAGTTACAGCTGCCATGGCAACTCAAGGTCATAAATTATTTAAAGGCGCTAATATAATTATTGCTTGTACAGGACTTCTAAAACCAGGCGGTAGTGCTTCATCTGAAAAACCGGTGGGTACATTTTTTATTGCAATTTCTGATCACAATCATCTTTATGAGATTAAATACTTTCTGGAAGGTACGCCAATAGAAAAATTGAACCAACTTACCCAGCTGGTTGCTCAAGAGATCATACAAATCATTCAACGATAAAAAAGCCCCGTAATTGGGGCTCTTTATTTAAAGTTTATGGGGCAATTGGTTTAAAGGGAGGGATCACATCTGCATTTTGTGCACGATGTCTGAGATAGTGATCCATTAGCACAATAGCTAGCATTGCTTCTGCAATTGGTGTTGCACGTACGCCCACACATGGGTCATGGCGACCCTTGGTCAGCACATCGGTATCTTCACGGTCCAGATTGATCGTTTTACCTGGCGTCGTAATACTGGCGGTAGGTTTTAGTGCGATTGCTACCCGGATATGCTGGCCGCTAGAAATCCCGCCTAAAATTCCGCCTGCATGGTTTGCCAGAAATCCTTCTGTAGTCAGTTCATCACGAGTCTCGTGCCCAAACTGTCCAGCTACGGCAAAACCATCACCAATTTCAACACCTTTTACAGCATTAATACTCATCATGGCATGGGCAATATCTGCATCTAAACGGTCAAATACTGGTTCCCCCCAGCCTACCGGAACGTTCTCAGCAATAATTTCCAGTTTCGCCCCACAACTGGTTCCCTGTTCACGTAAAGAGGTCACCAGCGCCTCGAAGCGTGGAACTGCTTCTATGTCTCCACAAAAAAACGGATTATTAGCAACTTCATTCCAGTCCAGTTTTTCAGCTTTTTCATGCCCAATCTGGGTTACATGGCCACGGATCACAATACCAAATTTTTCTGCCAAGTATTTTTTGGCAATTGCACCGGCAGCCACACGCATTGCTGTTTCGCGTGCGCTAGAACGCCCACCGCCCCGATAATCTCGAAAACCATACTTATGAGTATAAGTATAATCGGCATGACCAGGACGAAAAGTTTGAGCAATGTTGCCATAGTCTTTAGACTTCTGGTCAGTGTTACGGATCAGCAAACCAATCGATGTACCTGTTGTTTTACCCTCAAAAACGCCCGAAACAATTTCAACCTGATCAGGCTCTTTACGTTGGGTGGCAAACTTTGAAGTTCCTGGCTTACGGCGGTCGAGATCTTTTTGCAAATCTGCTTCACATAGCTCAATACCTGGAGGCACACCATCTATAATTGCCATGAGGCCAACTCCATGCGACTCACCACAGGTGGTTACACGAAAGAGTTGCCCAATACTATTACCCGCCATGCTTCATCTTCCTTATACTTCAACAGATTCTTGAAACAGTTGCTGATAGCGACGGCACTGCTCGGCAGTCAGTGCAAAAATCCCTGAGCCGCCTTTTTTAAACTCGAGCCAGTGGAAATCTACCGTATTAAAATTCTGCTTCATTGCCCATTCTGAGTTCCCCACTTCAATCACAATCAGACCATCTTCAGTCAGATAATCTGCAGCCTGAGACAGCATCTTACGGACCAAGTCCAAGCCGTCCTGACCGGCAGCCAAGGCAAGCTCAGGTTCATGCAGAAACTCTTCAGGCAGATCAGCCATGTCCTCAGCATCAACATATGGCGGATTAGAAACAATCAGGTCATATTGATTTTCTGCTGGAATTTTTGAGAAAAGATCCGATTCCATCAAGGCAACCTGATATTGCATATTATGGTGCTCAGTGTTAATGGCAGCCACTTCAAGTGCTTCTTTGGAAATATCGGTTGCATCAACCTCTGCTTCAGGGAACGCATAAGCCAGTGCGATGGCAATGCAACCAGAACCTGTGCACATATCTAAAATACGCCGCGGCGTTTGCGGATCTGAATTTACTGGAAGATTATTATGAGCTTCCCGTAACTGGCCGTGTTCATCAAGACAATATGGAGCAAAGCGGTTCTCAATCAATTCTGCAATCGGTGAACGTGGAATTAAGACCCGTTCATCAACATAAAAAGGTTTATTAAAAAAATAAGCCAGATTTAACAAGTATGAAGTAGGAATACGCTCATTAACACGACGCGCCAGCAGATTTAAAAACTCTTCTTTTTCACTTGGTAAAAGTTTTGCATCCAGGATTTCAGGATTGGCTGCCCATTCTAGAGAGAGCGTTTGTAATACCAATGCTGAACTTTCTGCAAAATAATCTTCAGTCCCCTGTCCCAGATGTGCATCATATTGACGCAGGGCAGAGACACCAAAACGAATGAAATCACGAATTGTTGTTAAATTTTCGGCAGCTTCCTGTAAATGTTCAGGGCTAATGGTCGATTGCTCCACTCAGGGCTCTCCAAGTTCAACTTTTCAAAAATGGCCTTATGATACCGTTTTTTGCGGGCTTTTATAATGCTTGTCTCAGTAAAAGCGGTATTTTTGGGAGGCTATTTTTTATCTGTCATAGAAGTATAGCTTAAGGAATATATCTGGTCCCATAGTAGTTAGCCTGCTCAATCACCTGCGCCAATATACAACGTGATTGTTGTAGACGACCAAACTGATTATCCATAGCTGTATAACATTGGCTTTGAACACGGCGCTCCCAAAGTTCATATTGCTGGATCACATTTGTCTGGTGCTGACCACTTACCTTATAATAGGCGCGATAACTTTTCTTTAATCGTTTTTTATGTTGCTTTAACTCTTGATTGATGCACTTCTGCAATACTTCAGTTTGTCCATACGCATGGTTTATACAGCGCGTATAAGTTTCAGAGTAACCTTGCTGAGCAATGGCAGCTGCCTGAGCTGAAATCAAGATAAGTCCTGACCCTAATATTAATCGCATCTTTGTTCCCCAAACTAAATACCAGTTGCAACGCTTAGTTTTGATTTTTCATAAAATTCTTTAAGTTCGATATAAAAATTTAAAAATATATCGGGAAATTCTGCTTTTGCAATTTATCACTCTCCGTATTGAATCTTAAAGAACCGTCCTCATATTTTATTATACGTTCTTCTGTTATATTTCTACCATGAGTTACAAGCATAATAATTTACTGGCTATGCGTCAGTCCTACTGGAATGACGAGCAGTCGGTCAAAGTCCAACATGAAAAACTGTTCTTTCAGCAAGTTCTGGCTGAATATCATGTATTTACAGAGCCTAATTTAGAAGATGCACGTTATTTTTTCTTTACTTTACCCAGTATAATCATTGTAAAAGGTTATGCTTTAGGATTTATGCATGAGAGTGTAAAAGCTTTGATCATACAGCATCTGATACGTAATAAAACTTTACTGAACCAGCGTCACCCCCTAAAAGTTCAATATCGATAATTGCTCTACTTTTGAAATAGAGGGCGTAAGTTTACTTTTTCGTTGAATATCGTTATATAAGCATATGCTTAGGCTATTTAGTGACTTAAGTATGTTTTGTTCCGCTATTAGCATTTTTTAACTCTCCGTTCCTTAAGTCCAACTGTTTTAATACGCGGATAACAGTTAATATTGGTTAAAATTGCTCATCAGGCCGACTCCTAAAGGATTTTACTTTCATGACACATCAAAACGATAAGCTTAAGAATTTAAAAACTTCCTCTATGGACCGACGCTTATCGATTGCGAAAGCCTCATTACTTGCTGGTACCCGCTGGGCAACAGCTAATGCCGGCTCCTTCTTTGCCAGTGATGAAGAAAAAGAAAAGAAACGTAAAAAAGCCATGACAGATCAGGCAAACTATCTGGTTTCTGAAATTGGCAAGCTAAAGGGATCAATTGTTAAAATTGGCCAAATGATGGCACTTTATGGTGAACACTTTTTGCCTGAAGAGATTACACAGGCTTTAAATACCTTAAATAACCAGACTGTTGCTTTAGCTTGGCCTGCTATTAAAGCCCATCTTCAAGACCAATTAGGCTCTAAACTGGATCAGCTTACGATTGACCATGAGCCTATAGGTACAGCTTCATTAGCTCAGGTGCATCGGGCAGTAAGAAAATCTGATGGTCAAGAGCTGGTATTAAAAATTCAGTATCCCGGAGTGGCTGACGCGATTGACTCGGATATGAGCCTGTTTAAAAACATGCTTAAACTGACCCGGATGGTACCGCAAACCCGTGAATTTGATCAGTGGTTTGATGAAGTCCGGGACATGATGCACCGCGAAGTAAATTACAGTATAGAAGCGGCTACCACTCAGCGCTTTGCTGAGCGGCTTAAAGATGATCCACGTTATATTGTTCCTCAAATTGTAGATGAGTTTTGTGCTCCCCAAGTCCTTTGCATGACCTTTGAACGTGGTGTACCCATTAACAGCCCAGTTATGCTGTCATTACCCCAGGAGCGTCGTAACAGACTGGGTGAAGCTTCGCTAGAAATTGCAGTACGTGAGATTTTTGAATGGGGCGAGATGCAGACTGATCCCAATTTTGGAAACTATCTGGTCCGTCTCGGCAATGGCGCAGATATTGCAGACAAGATTATTTTACTCGATTTTGGGGCAATCCGGCAGTTTGATGAGCATCTGCTAAGTGTAGCGCGCAACCTGATCCAGGCAGGTTATAACCATGACTCGACAGCTATGGTAGAGGCGATGACAGGTTATGAGTTTTTTGACTCTATTCCACAAAGTATCAAACCTGATATGGCAAAAGTTTTTCTGCTGGCTACAGAAGCATTCAGCAGTAAAGAAAATAATCCTGACTTACCACCAGATGTTATGGATGATCAGGAACGTTATGACTGGAAGAAAAGCCAGCTTCATGCACGCGTAATGCAGCAGGCATCAAGATCAATGGCATCACGCTATTTTAGCGTACCGCCAAAAGAATTTATGTTTATCAGCCGTAAATTTATCGGGGCCTATACCTTTATGACTGTGATTAATGCTAAAACTAATGTGCGCAAAATGATTCGTGACCACCTTTAAATACAGCCGGCCGGATGACTTCATGTCAATCCGGTCAATTCTTTACTGTTTTCATTATAAAATCTGTAAAAATAGATAATAAACTTCAAATGCTTACTTCTTAAATAATATAATCATTATACTCTAATAGAGCCAATCAACTTCTGTCATATCTGACATGGTGTTTTATCATAAGCTATGTCAGCATATCCCGCATAACGATAAAAAACTGCTGGAAAATATATGACAAAAATGATGAATAAAGCACAAGGGCTAGGCCTATCACTGATTACCCGAATTGCAGGTATTGAAATAATTGATCAGTTTAACTTGAGAAAGCTCATTGAAAAGTCACTTTACCAAGGCTCTAAAGCTGGTTTTAAAAGTTTGAGTCAATCACAAAAATTTTTTAAAAGTCAGTCACTAAAAAAACAGCGCTTATCACCTCAAGGAAAAAACCTGTTTGATTTAAACTTGAGTGAAGAACAACAGATGCTCGTTGAAAGTATGCACCAATTTGCACAGGAGATACTTTACCCTCTGGCAGCCCGCGCTGATCATAATGAGACTTTTCCTCAAGAACTCTGGCAACACGCAAAAGACCTAGGACTTAATGAATATGCTTTGCCTGAAGCACTTGGAGGAGTAGCAGACCACTTAAATATTGTTAGCAATATTCTGATTACAGAACAGCTTGGTCAAGGAGATTTCAGTCTGGCTGCTGGGCTACTTTCTGGTTTTAGTGCAATTAATGCCTTGAGTCGATGGGGTTCTGAACAGATTCAGGCTAAATACCTGACCGCTTTTAACCACCTCAATGATCTTAAGGCTACTTTCGCAACTCAAGAAAACTCTTCGGCGTTTAACCCTTTTCAGCTAGATACTCAGGCTATTTTTAAAGATCAGCAGTTTTATATTACTGGAGAAAAAACCTTGGTCCTCTTAGGTGAAACCGCTGATCTGCTCCTTGTGAGTGCTGACTATAATGGACAAGCTGACGTATTCGTAGCAATACGCGATAGTACGATAAGTTATAAAAAATGCCCTGCCATGGGACTTAAAGCCTGTGAAACTGTCACATTAAAGTTTAATCAAACTCCTGCTGAGCGACTGGGAGATGAAGACTTTGACTATAGCGCTTTTCTAGATTTAGGCCAGCTAATGTGGTGCGCACTGGCTATCGGCACTTGTGAGGCTGTAAAAAATTACTGTGTTCGTTATGCAAATGAGCGTATGGCATTTGGTGAGCCTATTTCGCATCGTCAGAGTATCGCTTTTATAATTGCAGATATGACCATTGAGATTGAGGCAATGCGTATGATGCTCTGGAATGCCGCCAGCCTTGCAGAAGCAGGAGAACCCTTTCACCGGGAGGCTTATCTGGCAAAGCTTTTATGTGCAGAAAAATCCATGAAAATTGGTACTGATGGTGTACAGATTTTAGGAGGTCACGGTTTTACCAAGGAATATCCGGTAGAGCGCTGGTATCGGGACTTGCGAGCCACAGCGATTTTGTATTCTGGCTTACACGCTTAAATCAGCCCATTATTATAAAAAAGGTTAAAAAATGAATTTGCAGAATCCAAAAAAGTATAAGCTGATGGTACAGCAAGCTCGAGAGGTCGCTTTACATGTATTACGTCCTATTTCTCGTAAGTATGACAAAGCTGAACACAGCTACCCTAAAGAACTGGATATGATTGCCTCTCTCATCGATGGAATGAATGAAGGGGTCGAAGGACTGAATGCAGGTGCAGCAGTCGGAAAACGTGGCGCCGACATACAGGGTAATAAAAATGGTGTAAATATGTCCACAGCTCTGGGCATTATGGAAATGTGTTACGGCGACACAGGACTATTGCTCAGTATGCCTCGTCAGGGTTTGGGAAATTCTGCCATCGCAGCAGTGGCCAATGACTCACAGTTAGAACGCTTTAAAGGGATGTGGGCTGCAATGGCAATTACCGAACCGGACTGTGGTTCTGACTCTGCAGCAATCCGAACTACAGCAATTAAAGACGGAACAGATTATATACTGAACGGTGAAAAAATCTTTGTAA
Source organism: Acinetobacter sp. 1294596 (assembly GCF_000582925.1). Classification (NCBI taxonomy): domain Bacteria; kingdom Pseudomonadati; phylum Pseudomonadota; class Gammaproteobacteria; order Moraxellales; family Moraxellaceae; genus Acinetobacter; species Acinetobacter sp. 1294596. The sequence continues at coordinate 11,458 of NZ_JFCC01000035.1, forward strand.
CATCAGGCCAGCGTGCTGACTCAATTGTAGTTTGGGCTACACTTGACCCTAAGCTCGGCCGTGCAGCAATCAAATCTTTTGTGGTGCCAAAAGGTACACCGGGTATGAAAGTAGAACGACTAGAGCATAAACTAGGAATAAAAGCTTCAGATACAGCGGCTATCAGTTTTATTAATTGCCGTGTACCAGCTGAAAACTTACTTGGAAATCCGGATATTGATATAGCGAAAGGTTTTGCTGGAGTGATGGAAACTTTTGACAATACACGTCCGCTGGTGGCTGCTATGGCAGTAGGTTGCGCCCGGGCTTCTCTGGAACGTATCAAGGAAATTTTTAAAGACCAGCTTGACCAGAACTATGCTACACCTTATTTACAAACTTCATATCTTGCTGCACAGATTTATAGAATGGAGGCGGAATGGGAAGCAGCACGTTTACTCACATTAAAAGCTGCCTGGATGGCAGACAACAAGAAACCGAATTCAAAAGAAGCATCAATTGCCAAAGCTAAAGCAGGTCGAATTGGTAATGAAATTACACTAAAATGTGTAGAGCTGGCAGGTAGCGTGGGTTATGGGGAAGATGAACTGTTAGAAAAATGGGCACGTGACTCAAAAATTCTGGATATTTTTGAAGGTACTCAGCAGATTCAACAGCTGATTATTGCCCGGCGCGAGTTAGGAAAAACTTCTAGCGAACTTAAATAGTAAAGATCCACTTATAGAGAGACAGACTTACAACTAACTGATTTTTTGTTATAACAGTCTGTCTTCTTTTTAAGTTCTGACTAATTCCAATATGTTTAATTTAAGACTTATTCAATCTAAAGATAATCCATCTATTGCCCAAATTATCCGTACTGTCTCTCAGGAATTCGGCCTTGCCAGTGATGCAGGTTTTGCAGTCTCTGATCCCATCTTGGATGATCTATATCAGGTTTATCAAGAACCTAACAGTCGCTATTGGGTAGTAGAGAGCACACAGGGAAAAATAGTAGGAGGTGGTGGTATTGCACCGCTACAGGGAGATACTTCAATTCTGGAAATCCAGAAAATGTATTTTCTTCCTGAAACTCGAGGATACGGTTTGGCCAAACAGCTTTTACAACAATGTTTTGAATTTGCACAACAGCAAAACTTCCAGACAATATATCTGGAAACAACTGCCACCTTATATCAAGCTGTCAAACTTTATGAACGACTAGCATTCGAACGTCTTGATCAGCCTTTAGGTAATACAGGACATAGTAATGCTTGTGAAATATGGATGGCGAAAAAACTGGCTTATTAATATAAAAAGCTGATCAATAAAAAAAGCACCGAAGTGCTTTTTTTATTTTAAAGGCTATTTAATTTTAGCTTTAGATTTTAGATATTGGGTGTAATCTTCCAGCTCCTGCTGCCCACGTAACTGCTGATAGAGTTTACTTAACTCCTGAAGCTGTTCCGGTGTTAAAGCATTAGAAGTGGTTTTATTAACATTTGCCACAGCAACCAATACCAGCTCATTAGGCAAGGCTGCTGTAGTTACAGACCACATACCTGATTTTGGGGCTGCTACACTAAAAGCAGCACGTTCAACGTCGCGCTTTAAGCCTTGAGAACGGGTAAATGTACCAGCACTCTGGAAAGCTACTTTATGTTTAGCTAAAACCTGTTGAGCTGGTTGGGTTTTAAATTCATCCAGCATGGTTTTAAGCTTCGCGGCAGCTAAACCGGCAGCTTTTTCGTCAATTATTTTAGTTTTAATTGCAGGAGTAGCTTGAGCTAGCGACTGAACTCCTTCAGGCTGATAATCACGTACTTTAACCCAAACTGCTTCCCCTGTAGCAAGTTGCAGATTGCTAGTTACATTACGATCGCCATTTTTAACATCTTCATTAAAAATACGGGCTTTCACACTTGGGTCATTTAAAACTGGATGACGAGTATTTAAACCAACATTTTTAACTGTTTCTATGCGTGTACCTTTGATTTCTTGAGGCACCACATCAAGTGAATCGCTACTAACAACCATTTCATTTAAACTGTTTACCGTATCAGTAAACAAGTTTGCAACTTTAGACTTTTGAATTTCAGCAGCCAGACGGCTCTTTTCAGCTTCAAACGAAGGAATATTCTGCGCAAGTGTTTGTGCCTGAATAATATGATAACCATATTGGGTCTTTACGGGTTGAGATATCTGATTTGCTTTTAAACCCAGAACAGCTTTATCAAAAGCTTCAGAATAAACTCCTGTCTGGTAACTTTCAATCAGGCCACCTTTCGTTTTAGAGTCTATATCATCTGAATATTGTGCAGCTGCCTGTGCGAAGTTCGTTCCCCCTTGAATCTTTGCATAAACCTCATTAGCGAGTTTCTGCGCTTGGTTTTCATTTCGAGTATCAGAAGTTGCAATAAGAATATGCTTAACTTCACGCTTTGCATTCTTATTTTGAGCTTCGACAAAATTTGCATAAGCCTGCTGCAACTCAGCATCCGTAACAGGTGCTGCTTTAGTATTTACCTGTTCAGGTGACAACACAATATAATCCACATCTACATGGGCCGTCTGCTTAAAACTGTTTTTATGCTTCTGATAATAGTTAGCAATGTCCTGCTGGCTAACCTGAATATTCTTTTTATATTCATCTAGCGGAATGCTGGACAGGAATAATGTACGTTGCTCAGTCTGCAAGTTAGCAATCTGATTCATGTCAACTTTGCTGACCAGCGTATAATCTACAAATGTACTATTTAACATTTTTAAAGCATGGTCTTGTCGCAAGTTTGCAATTAGGCCCTGACTGGTTAACCCGACAGAACGCAAGTAGTTTTCATATAATGTCTGAGAAAATTGTCCATTTTGCTGGAAGCTTGGCTGTTGGGCCAGCATCTGCTCAATTTGTGCATCACTTAAAGAAATACCCAGTTTTTCAGCTTGCTGTAAAATCAGATTCTGTGCAATCAGATGATCCAGTGCCGTTTGCTGAATAAAAGGCTGATTCAGCAAGGTCTCATCGCCATTTACAAAGTTTAAATATTGTTCTTTATAAGATTTAGTCAGTGACTCTAGTTCTTTTTTGGAGATCTCTTGCCCGTTTACTGTAGCAGCGACATTTTCTTTATTACCCCCGCTAAAATATCCTTCAATACCTACAAATGCTAAAGGGGTCAAAAACAAAATTAGCAGGACGATACCAAGCCAACCCTTTATGACTTTACGAAAAGATTCCATAAGTATTCCAATATTTTATTTCGAAGGGATTTTAACTGAAAAACACAAGTGAATGAATGTATAAAGCCAGGCTTTTCTTCATTTTAATAAAAAACGCGCCTTCTGGCGCGTTCTTGAGCCACAAAAGATTAAGCTACAGAATCTTTTAAGCCTTTACCTGCTTTAAAGCTAGGCACTTTGCTTGCTTTAATTTGTAATTCTTCACCAGTTTTAGGATTACGGCCAGTACGAGCCGCGCGTTCTTTCACGCCAAAAGTACCGAAACCCACTAGAGTTACAGTATCACCCTGTTTAAGCGCTTCTGTAATTGAAGCAATAGTCGCATCCAATGCCTTACCAGCATCAGTTTTAGACAATCCCCCTTTTTCTGCAATCGCATCAATTAATTCTGATTTATTCATGAAGATAACGTCCTCTTGATATCGTTTGTTTAAGAACCAAGGCTGTAGTTTAAAAGGCCATGACGCCTTTATAGCAATGCTTTAGGGGAAAACGCAATACTGAAAAATAAGATTTCGCAAAAATTAATGCTAAAAAAATGTTGAAAAATTAGGAAAGTTAAGATTCAGACTGCTTTTTCAACTCTTGTTCTTTCAATATCTGGTTTTCTTTTACTAAAACGTCAACCTTATGATGTAATTGTAATATTAACTGTTCCAGATGTTGAATATCTTTAGTAGTAGCCAGTCCGATCCTGCTTAATGAATTCTGAATACTGTGATCTATAGATTTTTCTACGCCATCCTTGATTTCATGAACCGGATTTCGAGAGGGTTCAGTTATTTTACTACCAGCTTCAGCAGAATCTGATGTCTTAGATTCCAGCTCTTCTCCAACCTTGACCAGTGAGTCAAATAATTTATTTCCTTCTTCTTCAGCACGAGAAAATGCACCCAAGCCAGCCAGCCAAATCTGTTTAGTATATTTTCTGAAATCCAGAGCAGACTTTCGGCCGCTTCTTGTACTGTTCTTGGTTCCAGGAATTTTTCTATTTAATGTTGTTTCTTCAACCAGATCCGTTTTGGTATTATCCATTTAAACAATCTCCTGAATATTTTATAAACATTATACTGCATTTAGCTACAAAAATAGCCCTATAATAACAACGCCCGGGCTTGATCGTTTGATTAAACTGTTCTACAAAGCACATTAAATCAGTAAATTATTAAGAGTATGCAGCAGTCTCAGTTCGGGTTAGAGACGGGACGCTCTATTAAATACTAAAGGATAAAGATATATGAGCGAGTCGCAACAAAGAACAAATCATCATTTGTTGCTCACCATTGTGATGATCGTACTGGAAACGGTTTTTTCTTTTGTGTTGAAGCATGATCGGGTCGTTCGCGTACACGCCAAAAGATTTGTTGAAAAGCAAATCGTACTTAAAATTAATAGTTATCTACCCTACTTTGATTTTTATGTACAGTTTAGTCCTCATGGTTTGCTTTTTGACAGCCGTGCTCCTGTAAAGCCGGTTGATTTAGAGATTAACTCCACCCTGCTAGATTTATTACGCATCATTATTTTCGGTAATCGTCGTAGTATTAAAGCCATGCGTATTGCAGGAGATCCTTTATTACGTGACGAGTTTCGTGATCTTATTTTACACTTTAGTGTACCAAAACTATTTGCTGACTGGCGTCAGTGGTTAAAAGAAGCCCCTCAAGAAGATGAAGTCATTGCATCAAGAAAACGTATTGCGCCTCTACTTGAAAAAATTGACCAGCAGCGAGTACAAATTAACTCACTTTTGGTGGAAGTAAAATTGCATAAAAGCCGTATTCGGCGCATTGAGCAAAAAAACAAATATTTAAAGCTATCTTTATTGGTTATAAGCCTGCTTTTTATTGCTTTATTGATATATACTTTATGGCCAAAATAAAAATATTTTTACTTAGGTTTTAAAACATTACAATTAACCGTAAAAAAACTTGACTATTTTAGTCGGGATTCTTAAAATCTATATATCTAGTCTCAACATGTGTATCGAGTCATGCGCTTAACCACTCGCGGTCGCTACGCAGTGACTGCTCTACTTGATTTAGCTTTGCAGCCAACTGAACAAACGATCACGCTAGCAGAAATTGCTGCCCGCCAAACTATTTCAGTCGCTTACCTTGAGCAGTTATTTGCAAAATTGAAGCGTCATGGTTTAGTTTCCAGTGTTCGCGGTGCTAATGGCGGTTATCACCTTGCACGAACTGCAGATGAAATTACTGTGTTAGAAATTATTGAAGCTGTAAATGAAACTGTTGATGCAACACGCTGCGACCATAAGGGTAACTGTCAAAATGGTGCAATGTGCTTGACTCACGATTTATGGCAAGAACTCTCCCATCACATTGCCGATTATCTTGCGAAAATCACTCTGGCTGATCTTGTAGCCCGTGACAACGTACAGACCGTTGCTATTCGCCAAAACGCACCAGGTTTTGATTCAGCTCTTTTATCGGTTACAGGTATTTGACATGAAACGTCCAATTTATCTTGATTATGCAGCAACTACGCCAGTTGACCCACAGGTTGCTGAACGTATGATGGAATGCTTAACCTTTGATGGTACTTTTGGTAATGCAGCTTCTCGCTCACATGCATATGGCTGGCAGGCAGAAGAAAAAGTTGAATACGCTCGCGAGCAGGTGGCCAATCTGGTTAAAGCTGATCCACGCGAAATTGTATGGACTTCGGGTGCAACAGAATCTGACAACCTTGCGCTCAAAGGTGTAGCTCAGTTCTATGCTTCCAAAGGCAAACACATTATTACCAGCAAAATTGAACATAAAGCTGTACTTGATACCTGCCGTGAGCTGGAAGAGCAAGGTTTTGAAGTTACTTACCTGGAACCACAGCCACAAACAGGTTTAATTACGCCTGAAATGGTTCAGGCAGCTCTTCGTCCGGATACTATTCTTGTATCTTTAATGATGGTTAACAACGAAATCGGTACCATTACTGATGTTGCTGCTATTGGTGAATTGACCCGTGCCAATAAAACCTTCTTCCATGTAGATGCTGCACAGGCAGCCGGTAAGGTTGAAATTGATCTTTCTACCATGAAAATTGATTTGATGAGTTTCTCAGCTCATAAAATATATGGCCCTAAAGGTATGGGCGCCCTTTATGTACGCCGCACTCCACGTGTACGTTTAAAGGCTCAGATGCATGGTGGTGGTCATGAGCGTGGCATGCGTTCTGGTACTCTGCCAACACATCAAATTGTTGGTATGGGCGAAGCATTCGAACTGGCAGGTAAAAACCTCCAAGCTGAACAGCAACGTCTACGTGTATTACGTGACAAGCTCTGGAATGGTCTGCAAGATCTTGAACAAGTTTTCTTAAATGGTCACCCGACTCAGAACGTTGCCAACTATTTAAATGTCAGCTTCAATTTCGTTGAGGGTGAATCTTTAATGATGGCGCTTAAAGATGCTGCAGTTTCAAGTGGTTCGGCCTGTACTTCTGCAACCCTCGAACCATCATATGTACTGCGTGCACTAGGTTTGTCAGACGAACTCGCACATAGCTCTATCCGCTTCAGTTTCGGCAAATATACAACTGAAGAAGATATTGATCACGTATTGGAAATTACCAAAGCTGCTGTTGAGAAATTACGTGAACTTTCTCCGCTTTGGGATATGTATAAAGAAGGTATCGACCTTTCTTCAGTTGAATGGGCTGAACACTGATTTATTGAAATAAGTGTTTTTACCCTCATATTAATATTAAGGCTGACCCCGAGGTTTGGAGAAGCATCATGGCTTATAGCGAAAAAGTAATTGATCATTACGAAAATCCCCGTAATGTGGGCGTGTTAGATAAAAACGCAGAAAATGTAGGTACTGGCATGGTGGGTGCACCAGCATGTGGTGACGTTATGCGTCTTCAAATTCAAGTGAACGATAGCGGTGTAATTGAAGAAGCACGTTTTAAAACTTATGGTTGTGGTTCTGCTATTGCTTCAAGCTCCCTAGTTACCGAATGGTTAAAAGGCAAGACTCTTGATCAGGCACAAGCGATCAAGAATATTGATATTGCGACTGAACTCGCATTACCGCCGGTTAAAGTTCACTGCTCTGTATTGGCAGAAGATGCGATTAAAGCAGCTATTGAAGATTATCGTAGCAAGAAATCTCAAGCCTGATTAGACGTATCCTAGATAAATTAATGGAGTTTTCATGATCCACTTAACTGAAACTGCTGCAACTCATATTCGAAATTACCTGCAGAACCGTGGTAAGGGTGAAGGCATTCGTATTGGTGTGAAAACTTCTGGTTGTTCCGGTTTGGCTTATGTTCTTGAATTTGTTGATGATATTAATGAACATGATCAAGTTTTTGACCAGGCCGGTGTAAAAGTCTTTGTAGATCCTAAAAGTCTGGTTTACCTGAATGGTCTAGAAATGGACTATGTAAAAAATGGCTTAAATGAAGGCTTTGAGTTCAACAACCCGAACCAGAAAGGTGAATGTGGTTGTGGTGAATCTTTCACAGTCTAAATTACCTTTCTCATGTATCGAAGTTAAAACAGTGCTTCTAGCACTGTTTTAACTGTATTTACCAGCCTGGAAATTATCTTTCATGAATCACTTTGAGTTGTTCAATCTTCCTGTAGCACTCGATATTGATTTGGCAATTTTAAAAAATCAGTTTTTAAAATTGCAGCAACAGTATCATCCAGATAAAGCCACAGATAAAGATCAAGCACTGATCAAATCAAGTGAAATCAATCAGGCATACAAAGTTTTATCACAGGTTGATAGCCGTGCAGCTTATTTGCTGGCCTTAAAAAAGCAGGACTATCATCTTGACCAATCTATTAATGATTTTGAATTCTTGCAGTCAGCTCTGGAAATTCGGGAACAGCTAGATGAAGCTACCGATACTGAGCAGCTTCAAACACTCAAAGAAGAAGTCAGACAATGGATCGATGGACTGGTCCGTGAATTCAAGATTGATTATCAGGAAGAAGACTGGGCTGAAGCACGTGATACTGTGCGTAAACTGCGTTTCTTTCAGAAAGTTCTGCATGATATTGATAAAGCTGAAGACCAGTTGTTAGATGATGACAGCTTTGATTTAGATGATGACTATTAATTTTATTTTTATTACTTGTTTACAAGGGATTTAATACATGGCTCTCTTGCAAATTGCTGAACCGGGTCAATCAAGTGCGCCACATGAACACCGTATTGCAATCGGAATTGACTTAGGAACCACGCACTCGCTTGTCGCGACCGTATTATCAGGAAAAACTAAAGTACTGAATGACGAACAAGGTCGTGTATTACTCCCATCTATTGTGCATTACGGCTTAGATTCGACTCACTATGGCGAAGACGCCAAGCCTTTTGTTACTAGTGACTCCAAAAACACCATTATTTCTGTTAAGCGCTTCATGGGACGCTCACAGACAGATATTAAATTTCAGCATCCATACACATTGTTGGGTGAAGCCAGTCAGATGCCTGCCTTTGAAACTGTACAAGGCCGTAAAACTCCTGTTGAGATTTCTGCAGATATTCTAAAGCAGTTAAAGAGCCGTGCTGAAGTAAGCTTACAAAATCCGGTAAATGGTGCAGTCATTACCGTACCAGCCTACTTTGATGAAGCTCAACGTCAGGCTACCCGTGATGCAGCTCAGCTTGCCGGACTTAATGTCTTACGTCTATTAAATGAACCTACAGCAGCAGCTGTAGCTTATGGTTTAGATCAGGCAACCAATCTCGCAACTGACCGTAACTATGTGATTTATGACCTAGGTGGTGGTACTTTTGACGTTTCAATTTTACGTTTCAGTCAAGGTGTATTTGAAGTTCTGGCTACTGGAGGCCATACAGCCTTAGGTGGTGATGATCTGGATCGGTTAATTGTAAAGTGGGCAAAAAAAGAACTTAATATTGAAACATTCAATAATCAGGAATATGCACAGGTATTATTTGCTGCACGTCGGGCAAAAGAAGCGTTAACAAATGCCGATTCGACCATGTTGACGATATTGGACCATACCTTACAGCTTGACCGCCCAACCTTTGAAAGCATTATTAAAGTTGCACTGGATAAAACGATTAGCGTCTGTAAACGTGTTTTGCGTGATGCTAAACTTGAATTATCGGATATTCAGAATGTTGTATTGGTTGGGGGATCTACTCGCTCTTATGCAGTCCAGCGTGCTGTTGCAGAAGTATTCAATCAGGAACCGCTTTGTACTATTAATCCGGATGAAGTTGTGGCAATTGGTGCAGCTATTACTGCGAACCAACTGATTGGTAATACTCAAGAAGGTTCATTATTATTAGATGTTACACCATTATCGCTTGGTCTTGAAACCATGGGTGGACTGGTAGAACGTCTGATTGGGCGTAACACCCCTATTCCGGTAGCTCGCCGCCAAGAATTTACGACTTATCAAGATGGTCAGACTGCTATGCTGATTCATGTCGTGCAAGGTGAACGTGATCTAGTAGAACACTGCCGCAGTTTGGGACGTTTTGTATTACATGGTATTCCACCTATGACTGCCGGACAGGCCCGTATCGAGGTCACCTTTCAGGTGGATGCGGATGGTTTGCTAACAGTAAGTGCCAAAGAAACTACGTCTGGTGTAAATGCCAAAATTGATATTAAACCTTCTTATGGCCTTTCAGAAGCAGATACTGAACGTTTACTCCTTGAGGGTTTCAAATATGCTGAAGAAGATAAAGATTTACGGCACCTACAAGAAACCAAAGTAGAAGCACAACGTGAACTGGAAGCACTGGAGCAAGCATTAAAGGTTGATGCCGAGCTTTTATCCAAAGACCAGTTAACCGAACTTCAAGCTGCAAAAAATGCTTTAAAAGGCCAATTGGAGCAAAATGATATTCATTCAATTGAGCAGGCAGTTAAACAGCTCAAAGTCCATAGTGATACTTTCGCAGCCTTACGTATGAATCAGCATATTGATCATGCATTAAAAGGTACTAAACTTGATGATTGGTCAAACTCAAACTAGAAAACAGGTAATGACTTATGCCACGTATTAAAGTTCTTCCGCATGCGCAAATTTGCCCAGAAGGTGCCGAGTTTGAAGTTGAACACAATGCCAATCTCTGTGAAAGCCTATTGAAAAATGGCATCAAAATTGAACATGCCTGTGATATGTCCTGTGCCTGTACGACTTGCCATGTCATTGTACGGCAGGGGTTCGACAGCCTTAAAGAAATGAATGATGTAGAAGCAGATCTACTAGACCGTGCTTGGGGGCTAGAGCCTGACTCTCGACTTTCCTGTCAGGTAAAAGTGGTAGAGGAAGATCTGGAAATTGAGATACCTAAATACACTATTAACCACGCTTCTGAAAATCACTAAAAAAAGCCCCTTACGTAAGGGGCTTTTTTAATAGGAACATTAATAACAAGAGTTTAAAACTGATCAACCTTCATATCATTAAAATTTTTACGATTTGAGGTATTCACATGTTCTTGCTCGACCGGCTTGATTTCATCAGCCAGATTAAGCTTAGCTACGCCATGAGAATTCGTTAATTTTTGCTGGGTACGGATGCGCTCAATCATTTGCTCCAGTACTTCCACCAGCTCACTATATTCAAAGTTTTCTACTTCTTCCAGATTAAGAATCAGATGAAATCCTTTATATTCATAATCAAACCATTGCTGATGCTCAAGCCGATGTACCGAGAATTTTTCCATAACTTGCCAAGTACGGACAGGTTCCTGAAATCCCTTTAAATAAATAGGTGTTTTAGGAATACACAGAAATTCACTTCTGATCAGTTTATAAGTTTCATCCGCAATCAGGATCTCGTCAATCTCGGCGGCATATTGTAGACGTGCAGCCAAATTAGCATCTCGACCCACAATCGTATAAGCCATACGATGAGCAGCACCATAATTACCCACATGGCAATATCCTGTACTGATCCCCATACGGATATGTAACGCCGGATATCCCATTTTTTTCCAACGTTCACGTAATAACTTCATCTGCTGGCGCATAGCAATTGCCATTTCGATACAAGTTTTCGCGTCCTGCTCTACGCCTTGACTATCTGGATCACCAAAGAAAATCAGTATGGCATCACCCATAAATTTATCAACGGTAGCGCCATATTGCTTGGCGATATCTGTCATATGGCTCAGATATTCATTTAATAAAAATGCCAGATCATCAGGAATCAGAGTCTCAGAAAGTTCAGTAAATCCTTGGATATCTGAAAAAAAGATTGTCATTTTTTTTCGTTTGTATTCAATTTTAGCCTCTACTTCACCATTCATAATCTGCTGACAGAGCTGTAAAGGAGCATAGCGGCTTAACTGATTTGCAAACTCAATATAACGGTTCATTTGTTCAAAATAGTAAAGACGCTGCTGATCGAGCTTTTGAATATGCTGATTCTGATAATAATTACCTAAATTAATAAAAATGATGAGGCATAATAAACCGATGACTGTCAGTTCTGGTGAAGTAACTTCAAAGTACTGGAGAGTGCCAAAGACAAACAGGCTATGAAAATAAAAAATAATTATGCTCAGTAAGGCAGCAACCGAAGCCATCAAAAAAGAAATTTTATTATTGATTGATGTGTAAACCAGACCAAAGATAGCTAGAAAAGTAAGGGTCAAGCTCAGGTGTACAGCAGCCAATGTAGTGGCCACAACAATCACATCTAGTAAGAATAATATATTTCTTTTTATTTTATAGTCAAAGCGGTACTTCAACCAACGCTCTAGGCGCCGGCTTACTAGTAAAATCCCCAAAAAAGCAAATGGAAGATAAATTTGATAATTGGTCTCTGGAGCGGTGAAATAATAGATCACCACTGTCAAAGACAGCATGAGATAACCAATTAATCGATGTATAAACTCGAAATGTAAAGGATGCTGCTTTCCTGTTACACGGTTTAGCGACACTCCCGCTCTCCAGTGACTGCGTGAAGACCATACCGGTAGCATGGTCTTGAACAGGTGTCTACTACTAATCCATACGCCAATCAAACGGCATATCACCCTGACCACGCAGCGCCAGCATTAATGTCTGACGCATATGTGCCAGAACATCATTGGTATAAGGTACAGCAGGTGTACCCCATACAGGTTTAGGCCATGCAACATCATTCTGATAGCGAACAACATGATGGAAATGCAATTGTGGAACCATATTGCCCAAAGCAGCTACATTCATTTTATCTGCCCGGAACACACGGGCAAGCTGACTTGATAGCCAGCTTGATTCGCGTAAGAATTGTTCTTGGTCAGCTTGGCTAAGTTCGTATAATTCAGTAATGCCAGGTACACGTGGCACAAGGATAAGCCACGGGAATTGCATATCATTCATCAGACGACATGTTGAAAGCGGAAAATCGCCAACAAAAAAAGTATCTTGAGCAAGTTGTGGATGCAAACTAAACATATCTTTATAAATGATGCAATAACAATGATAGCTAATACTATCACATCCAATATGGTGTGAATATTCTGAGAACTGCCTTTCCTTACAAATAATTATTAATTTATCTCAAATTTTATAAGTCCAAGATAAATGAATAAAGGTACCTGTTGCTTTAAGTTTTTTTTATTACTTACTGATACTTAACCCGTCAAAAAGGTTTGCGAAGACTTGTTCAGTCCTCGCCTTATTTTAGCGATTTAAGTCTGCAGTTAACTGGTCAAGAAGTTTCAAAATAAACTCAATTCTTTGTTCATACTCTTCTAGCATGACCAGCACCTTTAAGCGTTGCCCACCCTCCATGCGAAAGTGAGTCGGCTGTTTTTGCATAAGCTGGATAATACTGATCGCCTGAACAGCTGTATCAGGTGAAAATTCGATACTTCCCCCGTGACTTCCAATATCCACCTTGGTAATTCCAAGTTGTTCCGCTTTCAGACGAATCTGATGCACACTGAATAACTGTTTGACTGGTTGCGGTGCAAGACCGAAACGGTCAACTAGCTCCATACGAATATTATCGAGCTTATCTTGTGTATCGGCATTACTGATACGCTTGTAAAACAAGAGCCGCTGGTGTACATCCCCTAAATATTCATCTGGAATGAGTGCTGGCATGTGCAGGTTAATCTCTGCAGTTAAGGAAAGCGGAGCATCAAAATTTGGGGTCTTGCCCTGCTGAATTGCTTTGGTCGCTTTTTCAAGCATTTCCATATATAGACTATAGCCAATAGCCTGCATAGAACCACTTTGCTGCTCACCTAACAGTTCACCTGCCCCACGGATTTCAAGATCTTCTGTAGCAAGCATAAAACCGGCGCCCAGATTAGAAGCACGTTGAATGGCATCTAAACGTTTCTCTGCATCACCTTTTAAAGCTTTAATCGAAGGTACCAGCAAGTAGGCATAAGCCTGATGATGGGAGCGCCCAACACGCCCACGTAATTGATGTAATTGTGCCAAACCTAATTTATCTGCCCGTTCAATAATAATAGTATTTGCATTAGGGACATCAATACCAGTTTCAATAATGGTCGAGCAAACCAGCACATTATACTGTTTGTGATAAAACTGTTGCATTACCTGCTCGAGTTCACGTTCACGCATTTGTCCATGTGCAACGGCAACTCGTGCTTCAGGAACAAGTGCACGGATATTCTCTGCAGTACGTTCAATACTGTCGACTTCATTATGAAGGAAATATACCTGACCACCGCGAAGTAATTCCCGCAAAATAGCCTCTTTGATAGAAGCATCAGTATGCTCCTGTACAAATGTCTTTACAGCCAGACGGCGTGCTGGTGGAGTGGCAATAATCGACAGGTCACGCATGCCTGAAAATGCCATATTTAATGTACGTGGAATCGGTGTTGCTGTCAGAGTAAGCATATCGACATCTGCACGCATTGCTTTAATACGCTCTTTATCACGCACCCCGAAACGGTGTTCTTCATCGACAATCATTAGTCCCAGATCTTTAAACTGTACATTTTCCTGTAAAAGTTTATGAGTCCCAATTACAATATCGACTTTACCGTCTGCAAGATCCTGAATATTTTTTACATGGGCCTTGTTTGAACCAAAACGAGATAGCACTTCAATACGAACCGGCCAGTCTGCAAAACGGTCTTTGAATGATTCATAGTGTTGCTGGGCTAACAGAGTTGTCGGTACCAGTACCGCGACCTGTTTATTATTCTGTACTGCTACAAAAGCGGCACGCATTGCCACTTCGGTTTTACCAAAGCCTACATCCCCACAGACCAGCCGGTCCATAGGCTCAGCTTTTTGCATATCATATAATGTCGCTTCAATAGCATTTGCCTGATCCAGGGTTTCTTCATAAGCAAAACCACTGGCAAACTGCATATACAGACTCTGATCTATTTCAAAAGCAAATCCGGGCTTGGCATGACGGCGGGCCTGAATATGCAGGAGTTCTGCAGCCACATCATGAATTTGCTCAAGTGCTTTCCGTTTAGCCTTGTTCCAGGCATCACTACCAATCTTATGTAGCGGAGCCAAATCCGGGTCACCGCCACTATAACGGCTAATAAGATGCAAGTTAGTAACGGGCACGTATACTTTCGCACCTTCTGCATAATCCAGCTGCAGAAACTCATACTCCTGATCATCAATACTTAAGGTAACCAGCCCTGCATAACGTCCTACACCATGGTCAATATGTACAACAGGTGCACCAATGCTCAGTTCAGTCAGACTACGAATTAAAAATTCTTCAGAAACTTCCTGTTGACGCTTGCGACGTCGCTGAACTACCCGGTGCTCATACAACTGATTTTCAGAAATAACGGTCAGCTGATCATTAATGATTAATCCACGCTCAAGTGGAGCAGTAGTAATTGCAATTTTATACTGATCATTCTGAAAAATATTGAAATTTGCAACAGTAGGAATATCACCCAGAGTCGAGCGTAAGGCATCACGTAAACTTTCGCGACGTCCTGCACTTTCAGTTACCAGTAAAACTGGATGCTGAGCGTTATCGATATATTCTTTAACCTGATGAAATGGTTTTTCATGTTTAGGATTAACCGGAAGCCGGGGCGGCTCTGAAACCGCCATATTTATCACACCCGCCTTTTCTTCAAATTGTTCAGATGATGCAATAATTCGGGGAAAATGATTGAGTAACTCAAGTAAAGCATTCGGTTTTAAGAATAAATCTTCTGGTGGCAGAATAGGCTGGTCTGCATTATGACGTCGATCTTCATAACGACGATTAACATCCTTCCAGAAGGTGATCAAACATTCATCTAAATCCCTATCTGTAATGACAATGGAATGCTGAGGTAAGTATGCCGATAGCATACCTTGAGTTTGAATTGACTGTTTACTAAAGAATAATGGCAGATAGAAATCAATACCCGGTGATGCAATACCTTCCATGACATCCTGATAAATAGGATTCTTTTTTGGATTGGCAGTCGGAAAGCTCTCAGCATAACGGTCACGGAAGGTAGAACGTCCGTCCTTTAACGGAAACTCTTTTGCTGGTAGAACCTTGAATTGAGTTAAATTACTTGTTGTTCTCTGAGTTTCCGGATCAAAAAATTTAAGGCTATCAATTTCATCATCAAACAGATCTATACGGATGGGTGCCTCCTGACCCGAAGCATAGATATCCATAATACTACCGCGTACCGCGAACTCTCCATGATCGTAAACTGTATCTACTAAAAGATAACCAGCCTGTACCAGACGTAGTTTCTGCTGTTCAAGATCAAATTTTTGACCGACACGTATATCGAAATGCTCGCCTAATATCCAGGAAGTTGGAGCAACTCGCTGTGCCAATGTAGAGGCTGAAAGTAGTAATATGCCCTGCTGAGGCATATTAGAAAGTATAGCCAGGCGCTCCGAGACAATATCCTGATGGGGAGATAACCGGTCATAAGGCAGGATTTCCCAATCCGGGAAAATAATCGGTTTTATACCGTAAAACTCCAGCTCACTCTCGAGCTGGGCTACATGCTGGTTATTTTTAGCCACCAAGACTAATAATTGCCGTGATTGTTCAGCAATTTCTTTAAGCAATAGTGCGGCTGAAGAACCAAGTAAAGAGCCTACCCAGCGCTTTTCACCTGCTTTCAATTGTTTTAAATTAAGTTGAGAGATTTCTTTCTGGAACATGTAGATAGATTTAGGCCTAAATGTCATTGCCCATAATATCATGATGTTTTTTGGCTTTTGGTTATTTTTAATAAAGACCTTGAAGAATAAAACTATCTATACCCTATCTCGCAGAAATTTTTTATAGTAGCTATTCAGCTTTTCAATAACTTTTTTCAGTTCTTTTAAATTTTGCTCATTATTTCCCAAGCGCTCAACATAACGGCCTGTGGCAATTTCCAGATCTATTTTTTCATTAATCTGCAAACTGATTTCAAATAATTTTTTTAAATCTTGAAAATTTTCAAGCTTACGATTTGAAAAATATTCAAGACGATTATTTAAATCACTTAGCACAATCCCATCAACGATAGGCCCTTGGTCTTGATCAAAGTGAATATTTTGTTCACGTAAATAGGATTGTTCTTCGGTCTCTTTAGCTGTAGTTTTGAAGAGTCGGGCAATTTTGTTAAACATATTTCTAAATCACAGATTAAAATATAAATTTTGAGTCTAAATATAGATTATCAAAATAAACAGATTGAATAGGAAGATAATAGCTTAAAAAGCTTAGGCTATTCAGATCAAAATAAAAAGCACTTTTATGCAAGTGCTTTTTACTGGTATTTAATGCAGTTTTTTTGCGCTTTAGTTAGCTACCGTATTGCTCTTGAAGATAACGAACAATTTTTGCTGACTCAAACATCTTAGTATTAGTATTTGGATCTATCAGATAAGGGACCTGAATATCTCGCCCCATTACCTGCATGACTTGCTCACGTTTCCCACCAGAAACAGGCACATACTTGCCTGGCTTAAGTCTTAATTTTGCTGGCCCCATATCTTGCCAGCGTTCCTTAGCAACATTATGCAAAATATATGGAATTTCCAGCTCACTCATTACGCTACGAACTACGCGTGAATAAGGGCTGCCTTCAAAACTCCATAATTCTAGTAATTGCTCAGGCGCATCACCTGTATTGACCTTAGAAAAAGCACCTCTCAACCCATTAACAAGAGTTCCCACAATAGCAACATAAGGTATTTTCGGATAATTCTGATAGGCTTTAGGTACTCGCCCATTCCTGCCATAGTACTTGAATAAGTGAGCAATAATCTGCTCCGATTCATACAGTTTGTCGCCGGTGTTTTCATCAATCAGAAAAGGAAATTGCAGTTTACCGCCCTCTTTTTGGACTATGGGCCTGAAACGGGTACCATTACGTGGACAAGGGTAGATTTCCACATCCAGATTTAAAAGTGTCAATACTTCCCGTACACGACGGCAAAATGGTGAAGCTTCAAACTCATAAAGCTTGAGTGGTTTTTCGGGCTGATGAGGATGGGGCGTTCCCGATACACCTCTTCCACCTTCTGTAAAACTAGAAACCAGCGCCTGAATTACTTTAGTTTGATGATTCACCATATTTTTTCCTTATAATTATGCTTCTACAAGCTTTTCTTTCGATATGACAATACCATTATTATCGGCATAAATATAATCACCGGCATGAATAGTCACTCCACCAAAATACAAAGTTATATCAACTTCGCCAATGCCTTTACGGTTACTTTTTTGTGGAATAGCAGCCAATGCATGCACCCCCAGATCCAGCTCTGCAATTGCATCAACATCACGTACACAGCCATAAATAATTACGCCATTCCAATGATTCTTTACAGCTGATTCAGCAATCATGTCACCCATAAGTGCACATCGCATGGAAGCACCGCCATCTACTACCAGTACTTTACCCGTTCCATCTGTAGCAAGAAGCTCTTTCACCCTTGAGTTGTCTTCGAAACATTTTACTGTAACCACTTGTCCACCAAAGGTTTTACGCAACCCGTAACTTTTGAAGTATTTACCATCAATTGATGGACACATTACTTGTAGTTCTTTATCAGGATTATCATCTAGCAGGTCACAGGTTACGAATTCTGTATTCATGTCTTGTCTCCAATTACGGCATATTTTGTATAGCTAAATTATCAAAAACTTTATATTTTTCAGTCTGATTTTGCGCTGCCTTGACCATAGTATGAGCTACTTGCCGAGCTGTCACAGGTTTGTATTTAAAATTACCAGGAATATATTTTTCAACTGTACGAAACAGGTTCTGGCTTAAATCCTCCAGAATACGGCTTTCCTGACGCTCTCCGAGCAATAGCGAAGGCCTTATAAATGATATCCGGTTCATATCCATGCTTTGGATATAATCTTCAAGCTCACCTTTAACCCGGTTATAAAAAAATATAGATTCAGATGCTGCACCCATTGCACTTACCAAGAGGAAATGTAGCACATCATCCTGAACCAGCTCAGCAAAATGGGCATTAATGCCGAAATCAGTATTATAAAATGCCTGTTTAGAACCTGCTTTTTTGATGGTAGTGCCAAGACAGCTAAATGCATGAGTATGGCCACTTACATCCTCATCATTTAACATAAAAAAGTCAGATACGACCAACTGCTTTACTTTAGACATTTGCTTATATTCGGCATCTTCTTGCCGCACTGCTACAGTAATGCGTTCACATTCAGCCAGTTGATGTAATTCTCGAACTAGCTCTCGTCCAACTAGCCCTGTTGCTCCAATTACGATGGCACTTTTGATATTTTCAGTCATTTTTTAGCCTATCTTCTTAAATTTCCTATAATCTAACGTTTTCTTTCATTTTTATCTTCAAGTAAAATGTTGTGAAAGCGTCGCGACACTTGACTTCGGCGTGCCATTTCATCAAAATATGGCACTTGTTTACGGGCTGGTTATGGTGTCTTCTGGTGAAGGTCAGTTTCAACTACAGCCCGCCCAGACCAATCTATTTCAAGGAGTGCAAGAGTGGCAAACTCTGCTCAGGCAAAAAAACGTGCGCGTCAAAACGTTACAGCGCGCAAACACAACGCGAGCTTGCGTTCTATGGTTCGTACCTACATCAAGCGTACTTTAAGTGCAATTGCTGCTGGTGATTATGCAGTAGCTACAGAAGCTTATAAAAAAGCTGTTCCTGTAATCGACCGTATGGCTGATAAAGGCATCATCCATAAAAATAAAGCAGCTCGTCATAAGAGCCGCTTAAACACTCAAGTTAAAGCTCTAGCTTCTAACTAAGTGATATATGTAAAAAAGCCCTATAATGGGCTTTTTTTCTGGCTAAAATTTCTCTAGCTCAGTTTTTTTTGCTATTTAGAGTAGTAGATATTATTAAAAATAAGAATACTGATATTATTTTGTATGAAATTTAAAGGATTATTACTTGTATCCTCTGACTTACTGAATATTTTTTATCTATCAACTATTATAGAATTTTCTACGGAACCTGTCAGTCGTTATCCTCAGGAAATGTTTGCTTGCTGGGCCTGAAACTGCTGAATAGACAGCTCTTTTAACTCACCTCGCCAAATCCACTTCAGTTTACTATGGTCAAAATCTTCACCTTCAAACCATACAAATAATCCCTCCATCATTTGTGGCCAGTCGGCTTGGCTAATTTGTGTGTGTCCGGAAATTATGGCGACAATAGCAGCAATAATGGTGTCATGACTTACTGCCAGACTTAGACCTCGACAGTTCTGCGGATGAGTGCTGTAAATCAGCTCAAGTACATCCATTACGCCCATAATAGGGTTCTTCATACCAGGTAATGTGTTATTGACAAAACTGTTGATAAAGCCCAGTGCACCCTGCTGTTTAAAATAAGGTGCAGCCTGCTGGATATCTAGTACAAAGCTTCCAGGTTCTACCAGTAGACCCTGCTCAACAATTTCAATCGAATGTGTATTTAAAGCCGGAGTTACCTGATCTGCCCCTTCAATCATCAAAGCAGCTGTATCAATACAGCGCTGAATAGGGCTCGAAATACAATGCTGAATCAAGCGATCCGTATTTTTAATGAGATAAGCACCCCATTCATGGGCTAAGTCACGGCCTTGTTCTGTTAACTGCAGGTCGTACCCCGCCAATCCCTGCCCTGCTACAATTTCTCTTAAAGAATGCCGTGTAAACAAGGTTACAGGAGCTGAGGCTTCAGGTAACAGTTCCAAGGCTTTATGCATACTGGGCGGCAGTAACTTCAGCGACATAGAATTTCTTAATAACTCAATTTATCTATTACTATAGCATGAGAGTGAGCTGATGTTCAGGTTAAAGCTTTACTTGCGCTAAAGCCTCAAGCGAGAGAGTCCGGGTTACCTGATTAGTAAATGCTATAAACCCGTTATTTAATACACTGCTACGCGCATTATAGGTAAAAGGCTCTTTCTGTAAACTCAACAGGCCACCACCGATACTTTCCAAAAGCCCCTGCCCGGCGCTTGTATCCCATTCAGAAGTCGGGTGAAAGCGCGGGTAAATATCGATCACGCCTTCTAGCATCATACAAAATTTATAAGCACTCCCCGCTTCACGTCGTACCACGGGGTACTGCTGCGCAATATGATCCATAAATTGCTGATAGCGTATATCTTTGCTGCCGTGGCTTAACCCTACCTGGATTTGCTTATAATCTGCTAGATTTTGCTGATACTGATACCATTGCCGCTGACTGAATTGATAGCGAAATGGTAAATCTTGAAGATAGCCCATGTACATGCGCTTTTCACAAGGTACAACAATGACTGAAAATATAGTTTTATGATGCCTAATCAAGCTGAGATTAATCGTAAACTCATCACGTTCATGAATGAATTCTTTAGTGCCGTCAAGAGGATCTAGCAGCCAGCAAAGCGGCCATTGATGACGTTTTGAATAATAACTTTCTTCTGATAAAACTGGTATTTCAGGTGTGAGATATGCCAACTGTTCCAGTATATAATGATTAATCTTTAAGTCAGCTTGAGTTACAGGTGACTGGTCTATTTTTTTATTAATATTAAAATCATTTCCTGCACAATAACCCTCATACTCTTCTAAAAGAGTTTGGCCAGCTTGCTCAAGCATAGGTAAAAGCTTAAGCATAAGTTCATCTGTAGGTGCTTGAGATTGAATAAACATAAATACAGAGTCCGGACTTGGATGTGTTAAGGCTACCACTAACTTTCATCATTTGCTTGTATACGAAAGTGAAATATATTTTTATCTTCTCTCAGTTTTAGTTATTAAAACATTATATTTTAATAATAGAGCTCCTATTATAAATCAAGAACGTGATACATATCACAC
>NZ_JFCC01000036.1:0-32828 GCF_000582925.1 Acinetobacter sp. 1294596
CAAGATCTATTTAATAAAGTTTTATAATTCTCCTTAATTAAAACGATGATACCTGTCATTATTGCTCCGAGAGTTGCAAGCAATATATCTTTATGTGCATCCCAAATATCACCTTGCTGGCCATTATAGTTTTCTGCAGCTTCAGGTGATAAGTTAATTGCTATCAGCCATTCTATCCATTCGTAAATCAGGCTGGTACTCATGACAGACTCAATCACAAGGATAAACCATATCCAAGGTTTCAAATCTGGTAGCCAAACCTGATGTAACCTTAAAAATACCGGATAGAGTAGTAAACCATAAGCAAAGTGTACCAGACGGTCATACATGTTACGTTGCCAGCCCATCATCTGATTCAAATCTATCCCTGATAACTGAATGAACCATTCATTATAAGGAACATAAGAATAGAGATAATGGGCACCTAATACATGAATCAGCAGAAAGATAATATAAGAAGTTACGCTACCAAAGCCGAGTCCGATTTTCTTAATAAGAATAATCAGAGCAATCCACATCAATAGGGTGCCGAGTTGATGGAGAAGATAAGAAGATAGCTCCATTGGATGAATGCTGGCAATCATCACAGCCAAAGCTAAAATTATAAAGACACCCCAATGTTTCGCATGTAAATGGTAATCAATCATTTTAATTTTAGAAAACTTTAAGTTTAAATATATAAGTTAAAGTCATCATAATAAAAAAGCGGAGCCAAAGCTCCGCTTTTTTATTTTTTCAATTAGATTTTTTCAATCAGCTCTTTAAGCTGTTTTGCCTGTTCAGCAGCATTGCCGGTATAAGTTGCGGGGGTCATTTCAGCAAGACGGGCACGATCAGCAGCAGGCACGGCTTCCAGCTCATTGCCATTTACAAAGTTTACCATCATCTCTCGCGTCATAGCCTGACCTCGAGTCAATGCTTTTAACTTTTCATAAGGTTTTTCTACGTTGTAACGACGCATTACTGTTTGAATCGGTTCTGCCAGTACTTCCTGTGCCTGATCAAGATCTTCAAGCAGGCGGTTAGCATTTAGCTCAAGCTTACCTACACCTTTAAGACATGCATCAAACGCAATCAGGCTTTGTGCAAAACCTACACCCATATTACGAAGTACGGTAGAGTCCGTCAGGTCACGCTGCCAGCGAGAAACAGGTAATTTTTCACCCAAGTGAGCCAGTACTGCATTAGCGATACCGAGGTTACCTTCAGAGTTCTCAAAGTCAATCGGGTTAACCTTATGTGGCATGGTGGATGAACCAACTTCACCTTCTTTAAGTTTTTGCTTGAAATAACCTAGAGAAATATAGCCCCATACATCCCGGTTAAAATCGATCAGGATGGTGTTGAAGCGGCGTAGGGCATCAAAGAGTTCCGCCATGTAGTCATGCGGTTCAATCTGAGTTGTATACGGATTAAAGGTGAGACCTAGAGACTCAACAAAAGCCTGAGAGTGTGCTGGCCAGTTGATATCTGGATAAGCTGAAAGGTGGGCATTATAGTTACCTACTGCACCATTGATTTTTCCAAGCAGTTCAACATTTTCAAATTGCTTGATCTGACGCGCCAGACGATAGGCAACATTTGCCATTTCTTTACCCAAGGTAGTCGGACTGGCTGTCTGGCCATGAGTACGGGACAACATTGGCTGGTCTGCGTGCGTTTCAGCCAGTGCAATAATTGAATTTAATAACTGTTGCATGCTTTTCAGTAGCACATCGCGGCCATTTTTCAGCATTAATGCATGAGACAGATTATTTATATCTTCAGATGTACAGGCAAAATGAATAAATTCACCTGCATTCTTCAGCTCATCAATACCGGCAATTTTTTCTTTCAAGAAATATTCGACTGCTTTGACATCATGGTTAGTAGTGCGCTCTATTTCCTTGATCCGGTTAGCATCGGCTTCAGAAAACTCTGTAACAATCTGGTCAAGAGCAGCATTGGTTGCAGCACTAAAATCAGCAACTTCAGTAATTTCAGGATGTTTTGCGAGCGCTTGTAACCAACGCACTTCAACAGTAACACGGGCATGGATCAGGCCAAACTCAGAAAGATAAGGGCGTAATGCATCGCATTTGCTTGCGTAGCGCCCGTCGAGTGGTGAAAGTGCAGTTAAAGCGTTCATAGTGATTCCTTGAAGTCTGGAATTAAAGCTAAAGCAGCAAGCCCATTTTGCATCAGTTAAACCGCCTGATACTGTAAACGAGCGAGATCCTGAATATCCTGTAGTAATTTACGTTTCCTGAAAATCATATTCCAGGAGCTGCCACCGAGCTGACGCCACAAATGTGCCATTTGCAGACCAGTAAACAGGCTGGCGCGAATCCGGTTAGTATGTTGTGTGTCTTTAAATGCTTCAGCGTTACCACGAACTAAAATACGCGGATTAATCTGTCCTGCTGTATCGACATAGGTCTGGGCAAGATTGGCAAGAATACTGGGGTGTAAATAATTATTATCGAAAAAAGAAAGCTGTTTTAATATTTTTTGCTGGGATTTTTCAATAATCTGGACATATTCCGGATTCCGATAAACCTTCTTTTCTAATTGCAGCAAGGCCATAGCATACGACATGGGCAGTTTAGCTGCCGAGATTTTAGGAATACGAGATTTGGGGGTGCTTGAAAAAGGCTGGATTATACTGCTTTCCAGCGTTTTTAAACCTAAAGATATATCGGCAAGGTGATTAAAAAAATCGAGTGTCTGGCTAGAATGATTAACAGTTGGGCGAATATTCAAACTGGCTTTAATCAGCTGTTCGAAATAGAAATTGCCACTTTCGCCCATACTTTTTTGACCGGACATGGCGGTCATATGAGTAAGCTGAGTAGCCTGGAATACGGCTGCCAAGGCTAAAGCCCTGTTTTGGCGCTCACTCAGGGTTTGAGGCTGTTGAAAGGGGAAATCAACCATGCCTGATCACTTCCTTGTTAAATAAAATCGGGAACAGGTGCATTGGTATGATGAATCACGCCACCACCTAAGCAAACTTCACCACTATAAAATACTACACTTTGTCCTGGTGTAACTGCGCGTTGGGGATCATCAAATTCAACCCGTACCCCTTGCGTACTAGAATCATCTTTATAAACCGTACAATCCTGGTCAGCTTGGCGATAACGAGTTTTTGCTGTACAACGTAATCCGGATGCAGGAATTTCCTGTTCACCCGCAACCCAGTCAATCACTTCACTCCAAAGAATTGTACTCTGCATAAGAGGATGCTCATGGCCTTGGCCTACTACCAGACGGTTACCTGCAATATCTTTATACAGCACAAACCACGCACCTTCAGCCGCACCTTTTAAGCCACCAATTCCAATACCGCCGCGCTGGCCGAGTGTATAGTACATTAACCCGTGATGCTCACCAACCTCTTTACCATCATCGAGAACGATTTTCCCCGGCTGTGCTGGCAGATACTGTTTAAGAAAGTCATTAAAGCGGCGTTCACCAATGAAGCAGATACCGGTTGAATCTTTCTTTTTTGCTGTGGCCAGACCAAGCTCTTCTGCGATTTTACGTACCTGCGGTTTTTCTATTTCTCCTACTGGAAATAGAGTCTTGTTAATTTCACGGCCATGAACAGCATGCAGAAAGTAGGTCTGGTCTTTATTCGTATCTACGCCACGCAATAGTTCTGCATAAGCTTCACCTTGCGAATTATATTTAGTTTCACCACGGCGAGCATAATGACCAGTAGCAATAAAATCTGCACCCAGTTTTACGGCATGATCTAGAAATGCACGGAATTTAATTTCCTTGTTACAAAGAATATCCGGATTAGGCGTACGGCCTGCAGCATATTCGGCCAGAAAATGTTCGAATACACGATCCCAATATTCCATTGCAAAATTTGCGGTATGCAGCTTGATGCCGATTCTGTCACAGACAGCCTGTGCATCAGCCAGATCTTCCATTGCAGTACAGTACTCCGTGCCGTCATCTTCTTCCCAGTTCTTCATGAAGAGACCTTCAACCTGATAACCCTGTTGAAGAAGAAGTGCTGCAGAAACAGAAGAATCTACACCACCAGACATACCGACGATGACACGTTGTTGCATAGGATTAAGCATCCAGATTTGAAATAAGGGGAGAATTTTGGTGCTCATAGATGAGCGATAAAGGAAATTTTTGCCCTGACAGTGCGTCTTGAACTGCTTTGATGACCAGTGGACTGCGTGCACGGGCTGTCTCGGTCAGCTCGTCTAGAGTCATCCATACTGCACCGATAATACTAGTGTCTAGTGGTGCATCAGCATGGTAAGTGCCTGCCTTGGCAAGAAAGCAGAAACGATAATAAGTACGATCAGGAAACATGGGAGGGGTATAAGTATAGATGCCTAGCAAAGAGTGTATTTCTACCTCATAACCAGTTTCTTCCATGGTCTCACGCACAGCAGCCTGAACGACTGTTTCACCTGCTTCGACATGGCCTGCAGGCTGGTTAAATACAGTATGAGTTACGCCTTCAGCCTGTTCTTCAACAAACAGAAATTTACCATCTTTTTCTACGACGGTTGCGACAGTCACATGTGGTGTCCAAGCAGTCATTTAAAAGCACCGGAAGGTAAAAGCCGTATTCTACAAAATTTAGGCGAATATGGCTATGCTCATGCCAGACTAAGTATTGAATAATATTTTATTGCTTATTATCTGTGCTGGAAAATATCGATCAATTATTGAAATTTTTTCGTTTGGCTACCTGTCCATATTACAGATCACAAACGTCATTTACAGTCAGATCTCTCAAGATCCGGTGTTCCAAAGCCACCAGTCTTATATCTTCAATTAATATTAATCCCTTAAATTTTATTTATTTCTGAACTATAGATATAACTAAATTTTTAGATTTAAAAAATTGATAGCTGTATTATTCCGGTCAAGTAGCGGCTGATCATACAGAAACTTTATATCAGAGTTAACCTTGTCAAACGAATCTGCTTTTACAGATGGCCCAGGTTGATAAAGTGCAGGATAAAAGCATTGTTATAGTAGCTGAGTGCTATACCAAAATAGTCTTTAAATTTTTTTTCATCAATCAATAAAAAATTAGATCGACTTTTCTTAAAAAATGATTATAGCTTTTCTTCTACTCATAAAATTCACCTTGCTCAACTGGCTCAGTTTCATGGCTGATTATGCTACTGACGACAGACAAGCTCAATCATATAATTTTCGGAACGCTGATAAGTCTAAAAAGCCTAATACTATATAAAAGAGAGCTGTCCGTGGCATTTACTGAAATGCCTTCGAAGCTATACTTTTTAATATCATTTTTAGTCTTTTCTCATAGCTGACTATGTTTAGGTTAGTGTTGATCTTAAGCAGAGTTCATAGATTTTTTCTTGGACAAGATAATTTTAAACCTAAATGATAGAAGAGATATCATTAGGCTATAAATTAATTTTCCTGATAATTATTTGCGACTTTCACATAGTGTCTTGCTGAGTATGGAAGAAATTCTTTTTCTTTGTCTGTAAGTGGTCGAACTTTTTGTACAGGACTCCCTACATATAGATAACCGCTCTCCAGTCGCTTGCGTGGCGGTACCAGACTGCCTGCCCCAATCATTACGTCATCTTCAATGATGACATCATCCAGAATAACGGTCTTGATGCCAACCAGTACCCGGTTTCCTATAGTACAGCCATGTAATATTACATGATGTCCAATCGTCACATCTTCACCAATAATCAGTGGAGAACCTTCAGGTTTATCAGCTTTTTTATGGCTAACATGCAGCATGCAATGGTCTTGTACATTACTGTTCTTTCCAATACGAATACTGTTTACATCGCCACGTACCACTGCAAAAGGCCAGACAGAAACATTTTCAGCCAAATGCACATCTCCAATAACGACTGCCATGCTATCGATGTAGCAGCTGTTATCAACTTGTGGTGTATGTTCGAGGTAGGAGCGAATATTGTTATTCATTTCTGGGGAACCAATCAAAAATCAGGTCAGTATAAAATAAAAAGCATCCATACCGCAGCACAGATGCCCTAACTTTAGCATAAGCTTAAAAAGTGTAATTAGAACAAGTTGCTAAAGAACTGTTTAATATGGTCGATCATACGTGAAAAGAAACCTGCTTCTTCTACCGATTTTAATGCGACTAATGGCTTTTCTGCAATAACTTTACCATCTAGGCTAGCCACCAGTTTACCTACTACTTGGCCTTTTTGCAGGGGAGCATTTAGTTTAGGCTGAACCACAAGCTGGGTTTTAATTTTGTCAGCCTGACCTTTTGGCATAGTCACGTTAAAGTTCTCGGCAAGACCTACTTCAACCTCATTTTCCTGACCAAACCAGACTTTTGATTTAGCCAGAACCTGTTTTGCAGGTTGTACATTGGCAGTTTCAAAGTTGGCATAACCCCATCCCAGCAGATCACGAGTCTGAGTTGCGCGTTCCTGCATGGTTGGCGCACCAAAGATTACTGAAATTAGTCGCATTGGACCACGTTTTGATGAAGTAGTTAGACAGAAGCCAGCTTCATCAGTGTGTCCTGTTTTCAAGCCGTCCACACTTGGGTCAGTATAAAGCAGGGCATTACGGTTACCCTGTTTGATACCGTTAAAGGTAAATTCTTTTTCTGAATAGATCGGATAATATTTAGAGCTGTCTTTAATGATGTGCTGTGCAAGTATGGCCATATCTTTGGCCGTAGAAACATGACCTTCAGCTGGCATACCTGTCGAGTTAACGAAATGGGTATTTACCATGCCAATACGTTTTGCTTCCTGATTCATCATATGGGCGAATGTACCTTCATTCCCAGCTACGTGTTCAGCCACGGCCTTTGATGCGTCATTACCAGATTGTACGATGATACCTCGCAGCATTTCTAGGACAGAGGCTGTTCCATTTAAAGGAACGTACATACATGATTCAGAACTGCTTCCCCGGCACCAGGCTGACTCGTTCATACGAACCTGTTCGTTTTCGGTGAGTTCACCTTTTAATAATTTTTGCTCAATGATGTAGCTGGTCATCATTTTAGTCATTGAGGCAGGTGCCAGCTTTTCATTTTCATTTTTTGCAGCCAGGATTTGCCCGGTCTCATAGTCCATCAGAACATAGGATTTATTATTCAATTCTGGTGGAGAAGAGAGGACTGTTGCTGCATATGAGAAAGATGGTAATAAGAGTAGGGCAGCAATGGCACTTTTTCGGGTCATTCTAGGAGGTTCCAATACTTAATATGAGCACAAAAAGAGGCTAGCATTTTAGGCCAAAGCACAGCTGACTTCTACCAGGAAGCCAGCTTATTTCATACAGTATTGTAACTATCGGGTATTAGGCACCGTAACTAGCGACGTCACGGCAAACTTGGGTGTTTTTAGATTTGCCTGCATTTTTAGCATCCTGACGTGCTTCTTTCAGAACACTCTGAAAATTTTTTGCTTTACTGCGTTTTTCTAGGGCAGAAACTGCATTTTTCTCGCCAGGCATATGTGCCTGAGCTAGACGGCTATATCCCTCATTAAATTTCTGGTCTTTACCAATCAGTCCCGGACAGATCTCAGAAAGCACATAAATAGCGGCGAGCTCTTCTTGGGTAACCTGCTGCTGTGGTGTTACATCAATATTTTCAGAACCAGCTTTGTTGTTTTCTGCCGCATAAGTACCAGGCGCAGTTAACATAAGAGCTGTTAACAAACCTAAACCCATTTTAGAGAAGTGTTTTAATTTCATTCGGTTTTAGTCTCATAATACAAGCAATTAGCAAATCAGCTTAATCAAAAATCATGGAAAGAAAATAGATAAAGTGTATCTAGCCTGTACATGCACCATAAAAATCCCGGCTTGGAAAAGCCGGGATTTCTAAAACAGTTTATATTTTTAAGTCGATGTCTTACTCAAAGTCCAGAACATCCTGACATACTGATTTCTGTTCTTCCTGATCAGCTTCTTTTGCAGCTGAACGTGCTTCAGCAAGCACACGTTTATACTCTATATCATTTTGCAAACGGGCATAAGTCATTGAGGAATCAGAGTATTCTCCCAGATAGCTATTAATAAGCTTTTGGATGTTAGTGTCCAGACGAGTATTTTTCCCCAAGATTGCTGGACATACCTCTGCCAGTACCTGAGTGCCTGCAATATCTTCTTTACCAGTGTATCAGCCTCTTGCTGAGTCAAGCCCTCATGGGCCAGTGCCACCTGAGACATGACTGCAACAAACCCCAGACTCATTAGTCCCCGTAATAAAAATGAATTAATCATTGTTTTCACAAATTTATAGGTAGATGTAGAGAGTCAAATATATATAATTTATTGAATAATTCAATTTAATGTCCTCTACAGTCATTTTTTTAACCGAGATTTTTGTGTGAATATTCTAATTGCCAATGATGATGGTGTGTTTGCTCCAGGCCTACAGGCGCTTGCACAAGCCTTGAAACCTTTAGGTCGTGTAGTTGTGGTTGCTCCTGAAGCCGAGCGGAGTGGTTATTCGAGTGCGTTAACCCTAGACCGTCCTTTAAGACCGGTACCTATTGCTGAAGATGTTTGGGCTGTTAATGGCACACCTGCAGATTGTGTTTACCTGTCTATGAATGGCCTGTTTGATTTCGAGTTTGATCTGGTCGTCAGTGGTATCAATAGTGGAGCTAATTTAGGCGATGACGTACTGTACTCTGGCACAGTAGGTGCTGCTTTTGAAGGCCGTCTCATGAAGCAGCCGGCTATTGCCGTTTCACTTGCTGGCGGTAATGTACGCTCATATGTACATCCTGATGAGTTCAAAGTTGCTGCTCGTTGGGTTCATGATTTTATTGCTCGTGGTTTGCCCCAGTTACCACCACGTCATATCTTGAATATTAATATTCCAGACCTACAGGAACTTAAAGGTGCCCAGATTACCTATCAGGGGCAGCGTTCTCAATCTAAACCGATTACCAGCCATGTAGACCCACGTGGCCGCCAAGTGTACTGGATTGGTCTGGCTGGTGAGGCAGTAACAGAACCGCGAGAAAATATTCACCAGATTCAATCGGATTTTTTTGCAATTGCCAATGGTTATGTGAGTATTACGCCAATTCAGATGGACGCCACCAACTATGCAATACTGGAGAGTTTACAAACAGATCTTGAGCTCAGCTAAACACGGACAAACCAGTTATGTTATAAGTTTGTGAAAAAGGAAAGGTGAAATGATTTTCACCGGACTTTTTTGATACCCTTAGCGCAGTTGTTTTTTGAGTCTATATAAGAGAGGGAGATCAATGCAATTGGTTCCACAACACCGCCTATTTCCTGTTCCAACTACAACAATCATGAAAAAAATAGTGTTGTCGGTTGCTGTTGTTTCTACCCTGATTCTTACAGGTTGTGCTTCTAAACCTCAGATCAATAATCCGACTCGTTATGCAACTGCACCAGATTACTATACAGTACGCTCTGGTGACACCTTAAGCGGTATTGCAGCGCGTTATGGTCTGAGCTATTTAAGTATTGCTGAAATGAATGATATTTCAGCCCCTTACCGGATTTATGTAAACCAGTCACTGCGCCTGAAAAATTCAGGTACACGCCGTAGTCAAACCCAGCCGATGACCCAGGCTGCCCCAATTCAGCGTCAGCGTGTTGCTCTGCCAACACCGCCGCCTGTAACGACAACTACTCGTACGACTGTCCAGCCAACCAGCCCTACACCGAGCATACCGGTTCGTAGTACGACATTACGATGGGTGAAACCGGCCAATGGGCCTGTACTTCAGGCTTATAATCCGGTAAGTAATATTAAAGGAACCCGTTTTTCAGGAAATCTGGGCGATCCGGTATTTGCAGCAGCAGACGGACAGGTGGTTTATGCGGCAGATGGCTTGAAAGAATATGGAAATCTGGTCCTGATTAAGCATATAGATGGTTATATTAGTGCTTATGCACATAATAGTAAAATGCTGGTAAAAAGCGGTGATAATGTAACAGCAGGACAAAAAATTGCTGAAATGGGTTCTAGTGGTACGAATCAGGTTATGCTGGAATTCCAGATCCGTCTGGATGGTAAACCGATCAATCCGGCAAGCATTTTACCGATTAATTAATAAATTAATGCAAAACTAGAAAATCCCCGTATAATACAACGAGTTGTTTTTATCAAATATTGAATAATAAAGACAGCTCAAAGTTCAGAGGGAATTTTATGTTAGATCAACTCCGGGCAATGGGAGTATTTGCTTGCGTTGTTGAAAAAAGCTCGTTTAGCGGTGCGGCTCGTGAACTTGGTATTACGACAAGCGCCGTCAGTCAGCAAATCCGCTCATTAGAAAATGAAATGGAAGTAATTCTTCTACATCGTTCTACCCGGAAGTTGAGTCTGACCGAAGCGGGACAAGCTTTTTTCCACAGCTGTCGAGAAATGCTCGCTGCTGCTGAACGTGGAAAGGTTCGAATTAATGAACTGCGCGATGAACTGGTCGGTGACCTGCGCATTGCGACCACGCCAGAAATAGGTGCCATGCATCTTGTACCTGCTCTGTCTCACTGGATATCTGCACATCGCGGTTTATCTGTTCATTTTGAGGCTGAGAATAAATATATTGACCTGATTGAAGGCCGTATTGATATTGCTGTACGCATGAGTTCAAAAATAGAGGATTCTAATCTGACCGCCGTGCCGCTGGCCCGTGTTGAGCAGATTCTGGTTGCTTCTCCAAGTTACCTGAACCAGTCTGCTCCAATATCACGTCCTGAAGATTTAAAAAATCATGATCTTATTCCAATTAATGTCATGAATAATTATCAGCAGTTTTCATTCCAGCATGGTGTGACAAGTGAAGTTGTTGACCTGGAAATGCGTAGCCGTCTGTACAGTAATAATGTGCTGGTTGCGAAATCATTATGTCAGCATGGACATGGCTTGGCGCGTATTCTTTATCTGGATGTGCAGAAAGATCTGATTAATGGATCTTTGGTTGAGGTATTGCCTGAGTGGAAACTGCCTGCTTTTACTCTTTATGCAATTATCTCTCGACGTGAACAGCAGCCAATGAAAATTCATCGCTGTCTGGATGCTCTGAAACAGTATTTTAGTCAACTTCCCGGTGGCAGAGTCTATCAGGAAGCATCTTAAACAAGAGTATAAAAAAGCCGCACTGAGCGGCTTTTTTATATTACTTTCTTATTTGTTAAGCCTTAAGAAAACTCTTGATTGCCGGGATTAGACGCTGAATCAGATCATCGGCTTGCTCTTGTGTCATGTTAAGTGGCGGCAATAAACGGACCACAGAACCAGCAGTTACATTAATAATCAGTTTGTACTCGTCGCGTGCAATATTTACCAGTTCGCCACAGTCTTTCGGTAATTCAATACCAATCATCATTCCGAAACCGCGGACTTTAACCTGATATTCTTTCAGCTGTTCACGAATCTGGTCCACAATATATTGACCGATTTGAGCTGCGTTCTCGAGCGCATTTTCCTTTTCTAAAAGTTCAAGTACGGTATAAACCACACGTGAACCCAGTGCTGAACCACTATAGGTTGAACCATGATTTCCGGCAGCAAGTACGCCTACACCACGGCCTTGAGTCATTACCGCACCAATTGGAAAACCGTTGCCTAGGCCTTTAGCAGTCGTCAGTACATCTGGAATAATATTGGTATGCTGGTAAGCAAAATATTTGCCGGTACGTCCATTTCCGGTTTGTACTTCATCCAGCATCATCAGCCAGTTGTGCTGGTTGCAAATTCGACGGACATCTTCCAGATAGCTGAAGCCTTGTGCTGCGGTATTCACGCCACCTTCACCCTGAATAGGCTCAATCAGGATAGCGACAATATCCGGATGCTGAAGTGCAGCCTCTTCAATGGCTTCGAGGTCGCCAAATGGTACACGGATAAAGCCTTCTACCAGTGGAGCAAAGCCTTCCTGGACCTTTTTATTACCTGTGGCAGATAAAGTTGCCAAAGTCCGGCCATGAAAAGACTTGTCCGCTACAATAATTTTAGGGGTAGCTATACCTTGCTGATAACCGTATTTACGCGCAATTTTGATAGCACCTTCATTGGATTCAGCACCACTGTTTGAAAAGAAAATCTCTTCCATACCAGAGACCTGAGCCAATTTCTGCGCAGCAGCTGTTTGCCAAGGTACTTCAAACAGATTGCTGGTATGAATGAGAGTCATCGCCTGTTCGGCAATTGCTTCGGCCAGTACTGGGTGAGCGTGGCCTAAACCGCATACGGCAATACCGGTAAGTGCATCCAGATACTCGGTGCCATCTTCGGTATAAAGATATGCTCCTCGGCCTCGGACAAAACTGATCGATTGACGGCCAAAGACTGGCATCAGATGCGATGGTTGATCAGCTTGTACGGGGGCGAGGGTAATATTATTCATGGCTAACTCTTGATGTTAGGTGGATTAAAAAGTTTATATAAGCAAAAACAGCCTCAGAATAAAAGGCCAAAAATCAAATTAACATAGAAATATCTTTGACACGGACCCAGTTTTCCTCAGTTTTAGGTATAATGGCCGATAGAATAGTTGAGGATTGATCTATGACTGAACAAGCACGTGATACTGAAGCGTTAATTCGCGATCAAATCGCTAAACATGCTGTACTTCTTTATATGAAAGGCACTCCACAATTTCCGCAGTGTGGTTTCTCAGCGCGTGCTGTAGAAGCACTCAGTCAAATTGGCCGTCCATTTGCGTATGTAAATATTCTGGAAAATCAGGATATTCGTGCAACACTGCCTAAAATTGCTAACTGGCCAACTTTCCCACAACTCTGGGTAAATGGTGAGCTGGTAGGCGGAAGTGACATTATGCTGGAAATGTTTCAAAATGGTGAGCTCAAGCCATTGGTCGAGCAGTATAGCCCAGCTCCAGAAGCTTGAGTAACTGCCCAACCATAAAAAAGCGCCTTGTTAAAGGCGCTTTTTTATTAAGAGGTCAGGGCTGACCAGAAAGTTCGGCAGATATATTACCTGCTGGTATTTGATCGACTGTATTCCCTTCAATGGCAATCTTTACTTCATTTTTCTTCTTTTTTTTCTTCTTTTTTTTCTTCTTCTTAGGTTCCTCACTCATTTCTTCACCATCTTCAAGTGCTTGCCAGTATTCAAGCTGCTCCATAACTGCCGCATAGATGGAACCTTTACTATAACGGCCTTTTTTATCTAATGTACCTACAGGTTGGGCCATTAAAATCTCTAGCGCCTGATCAATCGTGCTAATAGCATGGACATGAAACTGGCCGGCATTGACGGCATCAATCACATCTTGGCGTAGCATCAGGTGCTGCATGTTTTGGCGTGGAATAATGACGCCCTGCTTTCCAGTCAGACCTTGCAGTTTACATGCATCAAAGAAGCCTTCGATCTTGGCATTGACGCCACCCACCGGCTGTACCTGACCAAGCTGGTTCATAGAGCCTGTAATTGCCCAAGACTGGTCAATCGGAATCTGACTAATAGCAGAGAGCAGGGCCGATAACTCTGCAACAGTGGCGCTATCTCCATCTACTTGTCCATAACTCTGTTCAAAAGCCAATGCTGCCGAGAAATGAAGCATTTGCTCGCGGCCAAAATGTGCTTTCAAAAAGCTGGACATCAGTAGTACGCCTTTAGCATGCAAAGAACCACCAAGTTCAACACTGCGTTCGATATCAAGAATATCTCCACCGCCTTGGTATACCGATGCAGTCAGGCGGGAAGGCAGACCAAACTCTACATCTGCATAATGAATTACAGATAAGGCATTAATCTGGCCCAGGCGGTGCCCAGACGTTTCAATCAGCTGAGTACCGCGGGACAGGTCCTGCCAATAAAGCTCCCTTAAATAACCTAAGCGATATTTACGGTGGTCAAGTGCCATATTGATGTATTTGGCAGAAACCACCTTGTCACCCGCCTGATGGGCATGATGATGAGCTTCACGTATCAGGTCACCTAAAGTCAGTGCATGTAAAGACAGAGAACTTTGATCTTCTGCCTGGCGGCTTGAGTCTGTTAGGAGCGCAGCAAGTGCAGAGCGGTCAAAGGGTAATAACTTATCTGCCTGTACATAATCTGCAATGAGCTGCATGTAAGCCTGTTCGTTAGTGTCATTACGTTGTAATGTATCAGTAAAATCTGCACGGATTTTAAAAATACTGTCGAGTTCTGGTTCAACCTCTAGAATCTCATAATAAATTTCAGGTTCAGCTAGTAGAACCACCTTTAAGTTTAAAGGTACAGGTGCAGGTTCGATTGAAATACTGCCAGTCAAAGTTAGCATATGTTCAAGCGATGATAATTTAAGCTGCCCAGACTTTAAGGCACGTTTTAAACCCTGCCATGCATAAGGCTGTTCTAAAAGCTGTTCTGCTTCTAAAATTAAGAATCCGCCGTTGGCTTTATGCAGTGCACCAGGGCGGATCAGACTAAAATCTGTACTGATCGTACCATTTTGAGTTAGCTGCTCAACATGGCCTAAAAGATTGTAGTGGGTCGGGAAGTCTTCAAAAATAACAGGGGCGCCACTGTTTGGCTTATTACTGACTATAGTATTGACCTGATAGCGGGAAGGGACACGACTGAATAAAGCCGGTGAGAATTCGTCTTCTTCCTGATCCAGAATCATCTCGACATTTTCAATAATGTTTTCTGCATATTGCTTCAGGTATTTCTCTAAGCCGGCAACTTCAGCATATTTATTGAGAATACTCTCAATTCGTGGCATTACCACCTGTTTAGCAATTTCGCGGTTCAGGTCTGACACCTGATCTCTGGCTTCATCTTCAAGATCACCCAAATGTAAGCCCAATCGCTCCAGTTTTTTATCCATATAACGCATATTGGATGCGATTTCAGCACGTTCTTTGCTGCTCAGTGCATTAATTTCAGTCTGGCTCAGTTCTTCAAGTTTGCCATCTTTAATCTGTACAGGAACAAAGCAATGCTGTTCTTGATGGGAGACCAGTTTAAGGTCAAGGCCTTCGCCCTCTCTGGTTAATTCTACCAGTGCCTGCTGCTGTTCATTGCCGGTTTGCTGACGAATTAACTCGATCTGGTTATGATAGGTCTCGGCACTAAAGCGCCGTTCTAACTGTTTGAGTGCAACCTGCCAGGTTTGATGCAGGGCTTTTTGAAACTTGGGTCCATGTCCGGCCGGAAAACGTAGTAGTATGGGCTGGCGGGCATTTTCAAAATTATTGACATACACCCAGTCGTCTGGCGTAGGCATGGCTTTGGCATGCTGCTGTAACAGGCGCCGGATCATAGTACGTTTACCCAGACCTGCTGTACCTACAGCAAAGATATTATAGCCTGAATAAGGTAGCGTAATTCCGGCCTCGACAGAGGCTTTGGCCCGGTCTTGACCTAAAAAATTATTAAGGGGCTTGATCCGTTTTGTTGAGGAAGGAATTTTCTCCAGATCAGGAATATGAGTAAGCTGTTCTGGCTTGAGCGTAGTTAAGTTTAAAGTATTTTGAATTTCAGTCCGGTCCAATGCTGATGGATAGGCATGATCAAGTTGTTTCTCAAGATTAATTGTAGTAGTGGTAGATAAAGAAGATGTCATTTGATCGAGTCTTTGGGTCACTGTAAAATCCAAAACTTAATATTCGCTAGAGTTTTAAAGGTATACAGGTTTAAGGGAAAATATCAAGCAGGCGAATCAGCTTTCATTATAAAAGACAGCGGATTTCATAAAAAGCATTGAAACCTGATCAATTAAACGTTTGAATAGCAAAATTTAAGATTCACTGGAAAATAATTATTCAATGTCCACACAAAGTTCAGGATGGAAAGCCGCTTTCTTAGCCTTTCTTGACCGCCGAGCCCTTATTATGCTGTTTTTGGGTTTTTCTGCCGGTATCCCTATTTTATTGATTTTTTCAAGCCTGTCACTGTGGCTGGGCGAGGCAGGTATAGATAAAAGTGCAGTGACTTTTTTTAGCTGGGCAGCATTGGGCTATTCTTTTAAATTTGTATGGGCTCCTTTAATTGATGAGCTGCCTGTCCCGTATCTGACCAGAACTCTAGGGCGTCGCCGAGCGTGGTTGCTCATTGCACAGTGTTTGATCATTACTGCAATTTGTATTATGGCTTTTTCTGATCCGGCGCTCGGGCAGAGTCATCTGATCCAGATGGCAGCAGGTGCGGTATTACTAGGTTTCTCGGCAGCAACACAAGATATTGTAATTGATGCCTACCGAATCGAGCTTGCTGAAACAGAAATGCAGACAGTCCTTGCATCTACTTATAATGCCGGTTACCGGATTGGTATGATTGTTGCCGGTGCAGGTGCCTTATTCCTGGCAGCATATTTAGGAACTGCTAAAGGTAATTATATCTATACTGCATGGCAGACTACTTATCTGGTTATGGCAGCCGTCATGTTAGTTGGTGTATTGACTACATTTATTATTCGGGAGCCACAAGTAAACCGTATCTATAAAGAATATAAACGTAGTGATTACTACCGGCTGGTGGCAGTATTTTTTGTTGCGGTCATCAGCTTCGTTACTGCCTATATTTACTCAGGTACTGCTGTTGAAGCACTTGTTTATAATATGGGTATTGAAGATAGTTTTCTTTTGTTCCTGTTTGAAGCTTTGCGCTTTTTAGGCTCAGGCGCAGTATCAATACTGGTGGGTGCTACGCTGGTAAAACTGGGCGCTGTAAACCGGCAGATGGCTTTTGAAACCTGGGTAAATCCAATATTAGATTTTTTTAAACGCTATGGACTAAAACTGGCGCTGGTATTATTGCTGTTAATTGGTTTTTACCGGATTTCCGATATTATTGCTGGTGTCATATCTAATGTGTTTTATCAGGATCTCAATTTTAGTAAAGAACAGATTGCCGAAGCGGTTAAAGTGTATGGCGTAATTTTTAGCCTGATCGGTGGTTTCTTGGGCGGTTTGCTGGCGCAGCGCATTAATATTATGAAATTAATGTTTGTAGGGGCAGTATTGGCCAGTTCTACCAACTTAATCTTTATTGGCTTGGTTAAATCTGGTCAGCCATTAGGTGATATTGAAATTTCAGTGGGTCATCAAACTTATCAGACTACTACAGATGAAGTAGGAACTTGGAGTGTAGCAATACCCAACAGCCAGCTTGCACAGCAAAGCCAGATTTCAGTAAAAACTCAGTATGCAGATAGTCCTGAGCAGGTTAATGCCTATATACCTTATTTAACTCAGGATCATAACCGTTCTCAACTGCTGTTGTTACCCATTACCAGTGATAACCAGCTGGATCAGCAGGAGCAGAAAAATAGTCTGGTGGTAAGAGGGCAGTATGCTGGTCCTGCTTTTAATCCAGAGCAAAAAATAGTTTTACATCTGGATGGTCATAATTTCGATGCCAAACTTGATGACAACGGTATATTTAGCGCAGCAATAGATGCTCATCTGCTAGTCAATTCTCCAAGTAAAACAGTGATTGCGGAGTTGATAGAAAACAAGCAGGTAAAATTACAAACCACACACTCTTATAAAGTGAATAATTTAAAAACAGCCAAACAGCTTGATATCGATATTCAGCCACTTTCTGTTGTTGACCCCCAAAAAGACACAACAGTTGTAAGTGGTAAAGTCATTAAACCTTATAGCTCGCTCTGGTTATATTTTGCCATTATTGTTGATAATCTGGCGTCCGGTCTGGCAGGGGCGGCATTTATTGCCTTTTTATCTAGCTTGACCAGCGTTTCTTTTACCGCTGTTCAATATGCTATTTTTAGTTCACTTATGACATTAACTCCTAAGATTTTAGGAGGGTATTCAGGTACTATTGTTTCCAATATCGGTTATCCAAAGTTTTTCCTTATGACTACACTAATCGGTATCCCGATTTTGGTATTAGTCGTATGGGTAGCAAAATTACTGCGAGAACATCAATCTCTAGAATCTGAACATAAAGGTGATTAATCATGCGCATGCTGCATACCATGTTACGAGTAGGCAATTTAGAACAGTCTCTCAAGTTCTATACTGAAGTGCTCGGTATGACTTTACTTCGTAAACGTGATTATGAAGAGGGCCGCTTTACTCTGGCATTTGTAGGATATGGTGATGAAGCAAACCATACAGTACTTGAGTTAACCCACAATTGGGATACAGAAAGTTATGAATTGGGCAATGCTTACGGTCATATCGCCATTGCAGTAGAAGATGCCTACAAGGCATGTGAGGAAATTAAAGCACGTGGTGGTAATGTGGTTCGTGAAGCTGGACCGATGAAAGGCGGAGTTACCGTAATTGCCTTTGTTGAAGACCCAGATGGTTATAAGATTGAGCTAATTCAACAGGACGACAATGCCAGAAACAATTAAGTAAAAGACTAAGTGTTCAAAGAAAATACCGAACATTTTAGCTAAACACTAGCTTAAATAATTACGCTCAGTAAGATGAAACTTTACCTAAGGGTAAAATCATCTGACTGGGCTTTTCTATTATTAATTTTCAGCCTATAAAAAAACAGGATGTTGATTATGAATATATTAAAATTACTGGCATTGGACCGCTTTACTATATTGCTGATTGTAATGGTTATACTGGCAACTTTTTTACCAGTAAGTGGTGAGCCAGCTAAAGTCTTCGGGGTTATTACCAATATAGCGATTGCCATTTTATTTTTTCTGCATGGAGCAAAATTATCACGCCAGGCAATTGTTGAAGGTATATTGCACTGGAAATTGCATGTAGTGGTTTTTGCTTTTACGTTTGCTCTATTTCCTATCATTGGCCTATTAGCCAAACCTGTGCTACTTCCGATGCTTGGTGAGCAACTATACTTGGGTTTTCTGTTTATGTGCTTTTTGCCATCTACAGTTCAATCTTCAATCGCTTTTACTTCAGTTGCCAAAGGCAATGTTGCGGCGGCAGTATGTAGTGCTTCATTTTCAAATCTAGTGGGTATGTTTATTACTCCGGTTCTTGTCAGTCTTTTTATTTTTGGACAATCCAAACATGATTATGATCCGACTTCATCCATTATAGAAATTACTTTATTACTCCTTGTTCCATTTATTGCGGGACAGTTATTAAGGCCTTATGTTTTTCCCCTTATGCAGAAAGCGCCAAGCATTGTAAAAACTTTTGATCAGGGCACTATTTTAATGGTGGTCTATGGCGCATTTAGTGGTGCTGTTGTAACAGGTCTCTGGCAACAGGTAAGCTGGCTGACTCTATTTAACCTGACTTTAATATGTTCAGTGTTTCTGACAGTGATTATGTTGTTGGCTTGGTATATTCCTAAATGGCTGGGATTCAACAGACCAGACCAGATTGCAGTATTTTTTTGCGGTTCAAAGAAGACCTTGGCTAGTGGTGTACCCATGGCACAGATTCTGTTTGCAGGGCAGCCACTTGGCATGATTGTTCTACCGATTATGATTTTTCATCAGATTCAACTTATGGTCTGCGGCGTAATTGCTAATTATTGGTCTAAACAGGACACTGAGGAATATATGGGTGAAGAGGCGGCAGAATAATTCGCTATAAATTAATTTTTAATTTATAATACTGGCCACTTGTTGTGCTTAGCCCTGACGGAAACCGTCTCGGTGGGCCAAGAGAATGGTCTGTTGTGGTGTTGATCTGCTGTGGTTTTTATTAAGCCCGGCCTTCCTCAAATGATTTGAGAGTGGTCAATTGCGATGACAGCAAAACCTTTCTTTACTTAGGAGTAATCGACGATGCGCGCCGATATTCACCCAAAATATGAAAAACTTGTTGCTACCTGTTCTTGTGGTAACGTAATCGAAACTCGTTCTGCTTTAGGTAAAGAAACTCTTTATCTGGACGTTTGCTCAGCTTGTCATCCATTTTATACTGGTAAGCAGAAGAATGTTGACACTGGCGGTCGTATTGACAAGTTCAAACAACGTTTCGCTGGTATGTCACGTTCTATCAAACGTTAATACTAGAAAAAAAACGGGCATTAAGCCCGTTTTTTTACGCTTGAAAACAACAGCCTGAATTACTGATCCTGTACATCAGTTAAGAATTCCAGTTTTTTCTGGAAATAATTACCTTCCAAATAACGTGCTTCAATATTCCATGCATTGGCAAACAGGTTCATGTCATCAAGTTCACGCAAAATAATTTCAATGGGCTTAATTGCCAGGAAATTGATAATTTTTTCTTGCAGGTTGCCTAGTTCTTTATCATTAGAAATCAATTGTGTTAACTGTTGAGCTAAGGTGACATACTGTAGCTCTATCTGATTTAGTAATGATTCACTATAAATAGAATTTCCAAAATTCCGGATTGAGATCTCTGCACCATATTGATGTAATAGCGCAATCTGCTTTTGTGCTGCCGGTAAATTGTAAAGAATTTCTTCCTCAGCAAATTGCAAAATAAGTGGATGGGACTGTTTACTACCAATAATGGTAATAAGTTTAGCCACCAATTCAGGAAGCTGTGAGTCATTAAATAAAATATGCTGATTCAAGTTAACAATCAGTCTGGCGTCAGGGTATTGGCGAATAAAATTATGTAATTGTTTACAGGCTTCTACCAGTACCCAGCGATCAAGTTTGATTGAAAGCTCATTGTTTCCTTGTAGGTCAGCTAAACCGGAAAATTCTTGCCAGCGATTTTCATATATAATACCGCTGGTAACTTCATAAGTATAAAGATTGATATCTTGCTTATCATAAAGCTGTTGATATCTTAAATGAATATCTGCCTGCTGGAGTTTCTGGGCCAATACTTGTACCAGTGAAGGGGTAGAAATGGCTGCGCTCAGAGCGGTTTCTGGAACTTCAGGTACCGGAGCCGGCTCAACTTCAAGCGGAGCAGTTAATTCTAGTTCAGGCTCATGTTCCAGCTCAGGCAGGTGATGATTAAATGCATACTCCAGAAGCTTTTCGAAATGATCATTGTCCCGAATTTCATCTGGAATGAGTGTATAACCAATTTGTAGTTGCAAAGAGAAATTCACATCATTAACTGTCAGAAGCTGGGCTTTTTCGAGGGCGCGCAGACTCATTAACTGAGATTCTAATATTTCTTCAGATTCTGCTTGGAACAGGGCACCATATAATATGGTATGAACTTTAAAGACCAGCGTATGAGTTTGCTCTCTAATAAAGTCTTCAATATTCAAAAAGTAAGTTTTTAAAGTATTCCAGTCACTCTTGAAAATCTGATCAGAACAGGTGGCCAGACTAAATACCACCAGAGCATTAAATTTTGCAGGTTGGCTAATTAAATAACGGTTGACCAGCTGGAAAGGGTTAACTGAACTTGAGTTTTTCTCTGATATCTGGGGTGAGCTATTATTAGAGAGCACGGTATTAGAATTACTTGAGTCACAATTAATTCTAATTTGTAGAGCGTCTTCCTCTGCAGCAGATACAAATTCAAGTTCAAGTGCGGATGAACAGGCAACCTGACTGTTTAGAGTGCGTATTTCGAAATGCCCCTGATCAAACTGCCCCTGACTGATTTTTTTAAAACGCTGTTTAAAATCATTCAGATCTTCAGGCTGTAATATATCTAAAAGAGGTAATCCAATAACTTCATCTTCTTTTTCCAAGCCGAATAAATTCAGGTATTCATTATTTGCCTGAATATGAATTCCTTCCTGAATAATGGCAACAGCTTTATGACTTTCCTGAACCAGGGTCTGGGCCTGATTCTGGGCCATCTCAAGTTCAATACTTAAACGCTGTTGAGCCTGTACCAGTCGGTAATATGAAAGTGCCCGTACCAGCCCTATATAAAAACGTTCTGGAAAATCTAAGTTAATGACATCATAGATACCTTTATATATATAGTGATTATATTGTGCCGGTTCATATTGATCAGGCTTTATAAGGAGCACCGGTAAACTTGGCTGGGTTGATGCCTGTACGATTGAAAGAGCCTGTTCAACTTTAAGATCATAGGCCCGGCCGAAAATAATCAGATCCCAATCCAGATGAAGCTGCTTTTCAAAACTTTTTAAGTCATCCAACAGCACCGCCTGTACAAGATGATCTTGCTGAGCAAAAATCTCTATAATCTGGTTATAACGGATCTGATTATCATCAATAATGAGTAGACGCGTTTCAGTACGTTTAAATTTTTTGGAGAG
Organism: Acinetobacter sp. 1294596; assembly: GCF_000582925.1. Taxonomy (NCBI): domain Bacteria; kingdom Pseudomonadati; phylum Pseudomonadota; class Gammaproteobacteria; order Moraxellales; family Moraxellaceae; genus Acinetobacter; species Acinetobacter sp. 1294596. The sequence goes on from NZ_JFCC01000036.1 coordinate 22,046, forward strand.
TAGCGGGTTTCTCACTTCAATGCTTCCCATAAATCTTGTTTATTTAATTCTTGCGCCTGTTTATCCATAAACTGATCGAGTAACCCCTGTTGCTGCTCGTTAATCAACTCAAAATTGAACTGGATAAAGCTTTGGGTAATCAACAATGCCTTGGTAAGACAAATTTTGATTTCTTCCTGGCCCAAGCGCAAGTAAATAGTTTGGTGTTCTTTAAAGGTTTGTGAACCTGGTAAAATAAGGGTGACCTGCTGCTGAAAGACGGCCTTTTGAATAAGTAAAGCAGGATGATAATTAATTGTATGAAGATCAATCTGCATTCGAACTGCGCACGGATACATCTCTTGTGCCAAAATTTCCAGTCCAAGTTCCAGGCTTTTATTGGTAGACTGCTTAATCCAGCGAATGACTCCACCTCGCCATTTCTCTTGGGTTTCTTCCTTAACCAGTATAAATTCGCCTGTGCGTAAATTTTTTGGGGTTTCACCTTTCCATTTAATTCGGTAACCATTTAAGCTGACATCAAGCACGCTGGTCTGATAAAGCTGTTTGGCTTCTCGATCCAATAGCCGGCTAGAATTGACCTGGGGAAGAGTATCAGGCGTATCTTTATCCCAGTTTAATAATAATTTTGATTCACTTTGAAAGCCATAATTATTTTCCAGCATTAATGTTTCATTAAAAGTCTTGGCTTTTGAAAGATAGAAATGTGCGGACAATAAACTAAAACAGATATCTAGCTGTGCAGAATATTGATAGCGGTCATGACGGCGTTCTGTCGTGCTGCCTAAAATGGTTTGTACATGGAATTTGAGTGCCAAACTTAAATTTTTCTGTTCATGTTTTGATAAAAATTCTGGCGTTCTTCCAAAAGTCGCATTGATGTGTTCCAGCAATTCCTGAGTAGTAATAAAAAAACTGGGTTCAAAATCCGGATTCTGTTTTTTCTGGTGAATTGGTGGGTAGTCTTTATTGCAATCTACAACATATTTGGTAAGAGTCGTTGCTCTAGGTAGAATTTGGATCAGCTTGGCCCAGTCAAAACTGCATTGATAAAGTGACTGAATTTCAGAGGGCCGAATTTGATGGGCATTAAAAATGTCCAGTAAGATCAGCTGGGCATAGGTCTGATTAATATTGGCTAAAATATTTTGAGTGCCCTGTATCTGGTTAATATTGTTCATATGAAAATCATTTTTTAAAGCAATATCATACAGTTGATGAGCAATGAGCCATTGACCGGTAAAATAGTGACTATAAAGTATTTGCTGTTGATACAGTAGGCTAACAAGTTGTTGCAGGGCATAATAAATTGCCAATGTTCGAGCTATAGATAAGTTTTTTTTCTGGTTAAAAGCAAAAAGAGAAAATTTTTGGTGAGCGAGCTGCTCGTGCGCAGAACGCGCAATATTAATATAAACTCCTGCAAAGTGACAGCGTAGTAGCATAGCCAGTTCAATAATATGCTCATTACGGTCAGTACTGATAGGGCCCTGATTAAAAAAATGTTTTTCTAAGCTGGTCAGTACTTTATCTATGGTAGGATGCAAACTATGAATCAGGTCAAATCTGAGTGTTTCACTACATTTTAAGTGAGAGATTTCGAGTACGGCATGAAATAGGGACTTAGAGGTGTCACCAAGCTGCATGAAAGACAGATTACCTGCCCACATTTCCAGATCTTTCACTGTAGCAGGTGCAAAGCTAAGTTTTTCCCTATCAAGAACATTGGGGGAATGAAATATTTCTGAAAATGTACTATTCATCATACTTATTATAGAAACTCAAATTGTTATAGTCCCAAACAGCGGTGTCTTATTCTTCTCACCTGCAATCTCCCTAACCAGTTTAGGTACTAAATAACCTGGCAGACTTGCTAGGACCTCTTTATAAACTTCATCAATCTTTGAAGAAGGCAAGTCAAAGTGATGGGCCCCCTTAACTTTATCCAGCACATGTAAATAATAAGGCATAACCCGTGCCTCGAACAGTCTATAACTTAAATTGATTAATACTTCCGCAGAATCATTAATACCCTTAAGTAAAACGGCCTGATTGAGCACAGTGACCTGACGACGTGCCAGTTCATGCAATTTTGAACAGGTGAAGTCATCGAGTTCTGAAGCATGGTTAGAGTGTACCACCAGTATAATACGTAGCCTACTGTTTTCCAAAAGAGAAATTAACTCATGATCAATACGGTCTGGAATCACAATCGGCACACGTGAATGTATTCTAAGCGTATCAATCTGGGAAATAGACTCAAGCCTTTCCAGCCATAAGCCGAGTTTACGGTTGGATAAAGTCAGTGGATCACCACCACTTAAAATAATTTCATGAACCTCAGGTTGACTTAAAATATAATTTTTAATTGCTGGCCAGTCTTCATTTTTAGGTAAATTTTCCTGATAGGGGAAGTGACGTCGAAAGCAGTAGCGGCAATGAACTGCACAGGCACCTGTTAAAGTAAGCAGGAAACGTGTTTTATATTTATGCAAAACACCAGGTAAGAGATTGGCTGCCTCTTCACCTAAAGGATCAGTAACAAATCCTGGAAAATCCTCTAGTTCAAGATGATGTGGCAAGACTTGCAGCAAAAGAGGATCAAGAGGGTCACCAATGCACATTTTTGCAACAAATGCGCGCGGTACGCGTAATTTAAACTTTTCAGAAGCCAGAACTGCCCCTGATAATAACTGTTCGGGTGAAAGCTGAAGCGCGTGTAACAATTCTAGCGGGTCAGTAATTAGGTCACTGAGTTGTGATTGCCAGTTTTGCTCTTGATATAAATAGTTTATCATGCCACACGTTAAAAATAATGCTAGTCTAGCATTAATAGATTTAAGTTAGTAAGTTTGGAGCGTGCCAGTCATGGCCAATTATTCTACAAATGATTTCAAATCAGGCCTCAAAGTTATGCTTGATGGCAACCCATGTTCAATCATGGAAAACGAATACGTAAAACCGGGTAAGGGGCAGGCGTTTAACCGCGTTAAACTGCGTAACCTGAAAACGGGCAAAGTATTAGAAAAAACATTCAAGTCAGGTGATTCACTCGAAGGCGCCGATATTGTAGAAGTAGAAATGAACTACTTGTACAACGATGGTGAAATGTGGCATTTCATGGACCCTGAATCTTTTGAACAGATTGCTGCTGATAAAAACGCTATGGGCGATGCAGCAAAATGGTTAAAAGATGATTCAAATGAAACCTGTACAATTATGCTGTTTAATGGTGTACCTTTAAACGTAAGTGCACCAAACTTCGTAACCTTAAAGATTATTGAAACTGATCCGGGTGTACGTGGTGATACCTCTGGTGGTGGCGGTAAGCCGGCAAAACTGGAAACTGGTGCAGTAGTACGTGTTCCATTATTTGTACAGCAAGAAGAAAGTGTTCGTGTAGATACCCGTACTGGTGAATACTTAGAACGTGCATAATGGTTTAAAAATAGACTATTATCAAAAGGGATGATCATGATCATCCCTTTTTTAATGCCAAAGTATTAGATGAAAACAAAAAGATGAGGAGTAGAGTCAAAAAAGGAAATTTGCAAAGGGAAAGTAGCACGATGAATAACAATAACTAACCTGCTTAAATAATTGAAATACGAGGTCAAGATGGAATCAATTCAAACTAAGTCATCCCCCTTTTCAAAATTGATCTGGGTGATTGTAGCAATTATCGGGGCAATATCTTTCGGGATACTTGCTGTCAGTCGTGGTGAACATGTTAATGCAGTCTGGTTAGTGCTTGCTGCTGCCTGTGTCTATAGTATAGCTTATCGTTTTTATAGCCTGTTTATAGCCAACAAGGTGTTTGAGCTTAATGCCAGACGGCTCACTCCAGCTTATCGGATGACCGATGGCCTGGATTATGTCCCAACCAATAAATATGTACTTTTTGGCCATCATTTTGCTGCAATTGCCGGTGCGGGACCTTTGGTAGGACCGATTCTGGCAGCCCAGATGGGGTACTTGCCCGGAACGATCTGGTTGCTGGCTGGTGTAGTACTGGCTGGGGCTGTACAGGATTTTCTGGTCCTGTTTATTTCTACCCGGCGAGATGGACGCTCACTGGGGGAAATGGCAAAACAGGAGCTTGGATCTTTTGCCGGTGTGATTGTAATGCTGGGCGCACTTGGGGTGATGATTATCATTTTGGCAGTACTGGCGCTGGTCGTAGTCAAGGCTTTAACGAATAGTCCTTGGGGGGTATTCAGTATTGCGGCTACTATTCCTATTGCAATTTTCATGGGCATTTACATGCGCTATATACGCCCGGGCAAGATTGCAGAAGTCTCAGTGATTGGTTTCATTCTGATGATGCTAGCCATTGTGTATGGAGGAAATATTGCTGCACATCCATACTGGGGGCCATTTTTTACACTTTCAGGTACTCAGTTGACCTGGTGTCTGATTATTTATGGTTTTGTGGCTTCAGTACTGCCAGTATGGCTGTTGCTTGCACCACGTGACTATCTATCGACCTTCTTGAAAATTGGGGTAATTGTCGGGCTGGCTGTTGGTATTATTTTTGCCTTGCCAGAACTAAAAATGCCTGCTGTAACTCACTTTATTGATGGTACTGGGCCTGTATTTGCCGGTTCGCTCTTTCCATTTCTGTTTATTACTATTGCCTGTGGTGCAATTTCAGGTTTTCACGCGCTCGTTTCTTCAGGTACCACACCAAAGCTGGTTGAAAATGAAGTTCATATCCGCATGATCGGTTATGGCGGTATGTTGATGGAATCTTTTGTTGCGATCATGGCCATGATCTGTGCAACGGTACTAGAACCAGGAGTATATTTTGCAATTAATGCTCCAGCTGCTGTTTTGGGTACAACAGTTGAAAGTGCAGCAGAAGCTGTACGTAATCTGGGCTTTGTTGTGACACCCGAAGCATTAGCACTGCTCGCAAAAGAGGTAGGAGAAACTACGATCTTGTCCCGTACAGGGGGAGCGCCAACATTCGCAATTGGTATGGCTCATATTATTTCCGAAATCTTTAACAGCCGTGCCATGATGTCATTCTGGTATCATTTTGCTATTCTGTTTGAGGCTTTATTCATCCTGACAGCAGTCGATGCCGGTACACGTGCCTGCCGTTTTATGGTACAGGATACAGTAGGTATTGTAATTCCGGCTGTAAAACAGTCTCATAATTTCTTTGGAAACCTGCTGGGGACTGCGGTAGCTGTAGCCGGTTGGGGCTTCTTTGTATATCAGGGCGTTGTCGATCCGCTAGGCGGTATTAACAGCTTGTGGCCATTATTTGGTATTGGTAACCAGATTCTGGCAGCAATGGCACTGATCTTAGGTACAGTCATCCTTTTCAAAATGAAGAAAGAAAAATATGTTTGGGTCACGATTTTGCCTACTATTTTTCTTTTCATTACTGCAATGACAGCAGGCTGGCAAAAAATCTTCCACGAAAATCCGAAAATTGGTTTCTTGGCGCAGGCTAATCGCTTCTCTGATGCAATTGCTCGTAATGAGATTCTGGCTCCGGCAAAAAGTATTGCTGAGATGCAGATGATTGTCATGTCGAATCAGATTAATGCGGTCCTCTGCGGTTTCTTTATGATTGTGGCAATCGTGATGGTCATTGCATCTATCCGTGTAGTACGTCGTGCTTTGGCTAGCCCAACACCGACAGTAAATGAAGCACCCGCGGTATATCGTGATGAGACAGCGCCTGTAACTTCGGTCAGAGGAGAGTCTTAATGAAATTGAAGCTTGCAAAAAATAGTACGACTGTTCTGGCAAAGATAATCAAGTTTACACTTTTGTCGCAAAAGCATCTGATTTTCTCTCCAAAGAACTGGTCACGTATCGCGACTTTATGGCAACGTTTGCAACAAAGTTTTCGCCTGATGGTAGGGGTGCCTGATTATCAGACTTATTTAGAACACATGAAACAGCACCATCCAGATCTTGAAGCAATGGACGCTAAAACATTTTATCGCCACTGTGTAGATTCACGTTATCCATCGGCAGGGGGAGATTTAAAAAAATGTCCATGTTAGTAATAATTTAGTAACTTAGAAAAACATAAAAACGGTGTATGTTAAATATACACCGTTTTTTTATTCAGGAAGGAAGGGGATGTGGGGAACCAACAGGCTTCAAAAGAATGAAAAGGATCAACAGAATGAAAAACTAGCCAGGCAGATAGGAGAGTATGCCTCACAAATAGACAGCTTTTTACAGCAGATCAATACCATTATTCTGGATAAACCGCAGCAAACCAAATTGGCCTTAAGTTGTTTGCTAGCAGGTGGGCATGTCCTGTTTGAAGACTTGCCCGGATTAGGTAAAACTACTTTATCGAGTGCATTAGCGCATATTGCCGGTTTAAGATTTCAGCGCATACAGTTTACCAATGACATGTTGGCCAGTGATGTAATTGGAATTAATATATTTAATCAGGCTGAACATATTTTTGAGTTTAAACCAGGACCGGTTTTTACCCAGATTTTACTGGCTGATGAGATTAACCGTTGTAGTCCGAAAACACAGAGTGCCTTGCTGGAGGCCATGGAGGAAGGTTGTGTCACAGTAGACGGTGTCCGACATGCTTTACCTCAGCCATTTTGGGTGATTGCTACACAAAACCCTTTATTCCAGAGTGGAACTTATACCTTGCCAGAGTCCCAGCTGGACCGTTTTTTAATGCGATTATCCTTGGGCTATCCATCGCGCCAGGCAGAAAGGATTCTGTTACAACAGGACTCGCGTCAGGCATTAATATCAACAATTGAGCATGTCTTTAGCCAGCAGGATATTCTGAATCTTCAACAACTGGCACGTAATATTTATTTAAGTGATGTAGTGCTGGATTATATTCTGGATTTGGCTGAAATGACCCGTAAAGGCCGACATGGGTTATCTACCCGCGGAATATTGGCCTTAAAAAAAGCTACGCAGGCCTATGCTCTGTTAGAAAAGCGCAGTTATGCGACTACAGATGATGTACAGGCCGTATTTAATGCCGTGGTTTCTCATCGTCTCGGAACTACTGATGCAGAAAGCTATAAACTTCTGCAAAGTGTGGCGGTTAGTTAGGAGCACACCATTTGCAGAAACATATCCAGGGCTGGCTTGCCAAGCGTTTCCGGATTGATGGGCAAAAAAAGCTCAAGCAGCGGGATATACTGGTCTTTATGTATCAGCAGGGTTACCTGTATTTGGTTCTCATACTGATTACTTTTATTGCCGGAGTTAATTATGCCAATAACCTGATACTGGGTTTCTGCTTTTTAATCAGTGCTGTACTTTGTATCAGTTTTTATCTTGCTTTTAAACAGTTGCATCAACTCAAAATAGAAGTGATTGTGCCTGAAGTCGGCCGGGTAGGCCAAGCCATGCAGATAGAGATTATTTTTTATCAGGAGCGAGAGATTGTACGTTATTTAAACCTGTATTATGCAAAGCAAATTATTCCAGTTCTAGTGCAGCATAAACAGCAGCGTTTTCACTTACTGGTGTGGCCAGAAGAACGCGGAGCATTACATTTACAGCGCCTACAGATATATTCTACTTATCCTTTCGGATTGGTTCGTGCCTGGACCTATCTTTATCTGGAACAAATGAGCTGGATTGCCCCTCAGGCTTTAGATTTTAAAGCTGAGAATGCTGCACAAAACGCATTACAACAGGCACAGGATATGGATGAATTTCAAGAACTGCGTGATTTTAAAACGGGTGACTCTTACCATGCGGTGTCATGGAAGCAGGCTGCTCGAGGTCAGGGCCTCTATATCAAGGTATTTGAAAGCTATCCCGAGCAGAATAAGATAGAAATTTGCTATGAGCATATGCCAAGTTCAGAGCATGAAGAAAAACTGAGTTTAATGATGGGACTGGTAGATCAATGCGAACAGCAACAATGCCCTTATCGTTTGGTTTTACCGCAGGATGAGCTGGCCACTGGATCAGGTGAAGCTCAATTTCAGAAAGCACAAAAATTACTGGCGCAGGCTTAACTATGTTAAATCGACCTGTTCATGGCGCCATGCTACTGGCTATCGGGCTGATCTGGCTGGCACAACTGGCTTTCACTCCTATAATGAACAGCCTTCTATTTGCTTGTGTAATAATAAGCTTGGCATGGCAATATCATAAAAATCTCCATAAAAAACAGTCTAAAATTTTTCAGGTCATTTTTGTTCTATTGAGCTTTGCTGCGATTTACTGGCAGTATCGGAGTTTCATCGGTGTAGAAGCAGGGGTAACACTATTAGCAGTGGGCCTGTATGGTAAAGCTTTAGAGACTCGAACTCGGCGTGATTATCTGATTATTTTTAACTTTGCACTATTTGTAAGCGCCAGCCTGTTCCTTTATAGCCAAAACATCGGGATGGCTATCCTGATCTTATGTTCACTCATCAGCTGCTTGATCGGGCTGTACCGGATTCAGATAAGTGATTTTCAACAAGAACAGGTTAAAGGCCGTTTAAGAAAGGACTTTCAGCATGTAACTAAGCTGATTCTCTATGCCATACCATTTTTTATAGTACTATTTATTTTTTTTCCACGGTTGCCTCCACTCTGGTCAGTACCATTACAGACTGATCGTGCCACCACCGGTATAAGTGACCGGATGTCACCAGGAGATATCGCCCAGATTTCTCAATCCAGTGCGCTGGCATTCCGGATTTTAGGCAATATACAGAAACTACCTGAGCGTGAGCAGCTGTACTGGCGCGCGATGGTGCTGGATGAATTTGATGGACAGACTTGGACTAGCCATTTTATTAATCAGCAACCTAAGACATTGCCATCTCTTCATATAACTGACGGGCTAGATTACCAGTATCTGCCTGCTGACTCACAACAGCAATGGGTAGTATCGCTTGAAAAGTCTATTCCTTTACAGGCGAACTTCCAGTTACATCAAGACTGGAGTATTACTCCAACCCGTCCAAATCAGGGTGCACAGCCCATTCGACTGCAATGGTTGGGACAGTCAGCCCAGACGGTAGCACCCCAGTATTCGGATACAGTTCAGGCTATAAACCTGAAAGTACCCAGTAGCACTGACCCCCGGACCCGGCAGTTAGCCAGCAATTTATTTAAACAGAGTGATCAGCAACCTGTTCGGTATGTAGAGAATGTATTGAACTGGTATCGTCGCAATGGCTTTGTCTATACTTTAAGTCCAGGCCGTCTTGGGCAAGACAGAGTGGATGAATTCCTGTTTAAGTCCCGGCAGGGTTTCTGTGAGCATTATGCAGGTAGTTTTACAATGTTGATGCGCTATGCCGGTATTCCTGCCCGGGTAGTAGTCGGGTATCAGGGAGGACAGCCGGCTCCAGATGGACAAAGCTGGGAGGTGCGGCAGATGGATGCTCATGCGTGGTCGGAAGTCTATTTAAATGGCCAGTGGCATCGAGTTGATGCAACAGCTGCGGTAGCACCAGAACGGGTAGGGTCGGGCATGCAAGACTATCTGGAACAGGAGCCTTCTACACTAGGCAATAATCACCGTTCTGGCTTGCAATATCAACAGTTTGCCTTGCTTAAAAATATTCGGGTATGGAGTGATTATGCTTCCTATCAATGGCAAAGCAAGGTCGTAGGATATGATACTGATAAACAAAAAAACTGGCTTGCACGTTTAGGTTTAAAATCTATTTATAGCTATATTCTGATTTTATTTATTAGTATTGTGATGCTGGTTCTAATCTACTTGTTGATACAGTATCGTCAAAATCTACAAAAAATGACCCCTTATGAACGTTCTATAAGAAAATTTACTAAAAATCTTCCCGTTGAACTGCATAAGTACTCTTATGAGACTTTTCAACAGTGGATGATAAGATTGGCTCAATACAGTAATGACACAAGTTCTTTTTATGAACTAGCTCAACTTGACCAGAAAATTCGGTTCATGCAACAGGACACGCCAGAGAATCTTAAAATGTTTAAGAAATTGCTTAAAGACTGTGCATTTGCTTTAAAGCTGAATAAAAAAAACTTGTCAGAAAAATAAAAAATGCATATGATGCAAAACACTTAGGCGTATAGCTCAGTTGGTTAGAGCGCTACGTTGACATCGTAGAGGTCTCCAGTTCGAGTCTGGATATGCCTACCAAATATGACACCTTATGGTGTAAAGGTTTCAAGGAAATACAAGTACTTGAAGCCTTTTTTAATATCTGGCCTTCATAAAATAAAATATTTTTAATTTTATATGCGCTGTCATAGATATAGAACGTAAAAAAGTCCTCATAGTGAGGACTTTTTATATTAACGCTGAGTTTTAAATTCAAGCACTGTATTCTTGTTGCTGTTCATCAGTTTTAGCTCAGTTTCACTCACCTTATATTCAGTAACCTGATTCAAAGCATTAGTAAATTTATCTGGTAAATTTGTAGGGCTTAAACACGCTCTTCGTGTTTTGGCTATTTCTGAGAAAGTAATTTGTGTACCTTTCACTGCATAGCCTCCCATAAGACGGTTACAGCCATCAGTTCCGCTAAGTTGAGTATTATCAAAAGTTAAACTTGGAACATCAGATTGCTGAGGATCAGCCTTATATTTTACATCATTGATCTGAGTTACTATCCAAGTCTTGTTTTGTAATAAAGCCAAGTTGCGGTCAGTAGATGGGTTGTTCATAGTAGCACAACCGGCAAAAGCTAAAGTGGATGCAATGCTAGAGGCTATAAAAAGTTGTTTTATCAATTTTTTCTCCTATAAAACTTTAAATTATATTCTTAGGTTAACTATTATAGCATAGAACAAATTTAACTAAGTACAGAGGTAAATTACTTTTTAT
>NZ_JFCC01000037.1:0-31305 GCF_000582925.1 Acinetobacter sp. 1294596
AACTGCGTAAAACGTTGACCTATGACCGTGGACGCGAGATGGCAGAACATAAAATACTTGAAGAAGATTTAGGCATAGATGTATATTTCTGTGACCCACATTCACCCTGGCAAAAAGGCACATGCGAAAATATGAATGGTTTAATTAGGCAATATTTACCTAAAGGGATTGATTTAAATCAGGCAGATCAGCATTATTTAAATCAAGTTGCCATGTCACTGAATACTCGTCCTAGAAAAGCGTTAGATTGGCTTACACCATTAGAGAAATTTGCTCAGCTTGTTGATTATCATAAGACTTTTCAAACTGTCGCACCTCATGTTTGAATTCGCCACCTTATTTATTCTATTATTTTTTTAAAATATCTCTAAACTATAATTTAAAATTAATAAAAATTTAAATATAGTTAGTTCTTCTAATATTTCACTTTAAAAGAAAATTCTTATTTATGAGTATTAAATATATATCTATTATATATACAATAAAAAAGGGCTGATTGCCCCCTTTTACTTGTCTTTTGAATATTTTTAATCTTCAGACAAAAGTCTGGTTAGAATTTATAACGCAAGCTTAGTGTTGCGTTACGTGGCGCACCATAATTCATACTGCTCTCGCCGATCCCTTCATAATAAACTTTATCAAATAAGTTATCGACATTGAGCTGAACCTTGATATTCGGGTCAACCTGATAACCCAGCATAAGACTTGCCAACCAGATATTACCTTGGTCAATTCGCCAGTTATCCTTTTTTGTTAATGAATAAGTTTTACTCCGATAATCCACTCCTGCTCCAGCACTCCATTTATCTTGGCTATATTTAACAAACAGATTTGAGGTAGTACGGGAATTATTGGGATTTACCTTCTCACCTTTAGCATCTCGTGCTTCAAAGTTGGCGATACCAAAGTTAAGACTCCATTGATCATTAATTTCGCCATCAACCTCTAGCTCTACCCCTTTACTGACGACTCCATCAATACTTCGGTAAGCCTGTTCAGAGGTCTTAACGCCATTAACAATTACATATCCATCTGTAATTTTCTCGGCAAAGTTATCTTGCTCTATTCTAAAGACAGATAAAGCTGTATTTAAACGGCCATCAAAAAATTCACTTTTAATACCCGTTTCATAGTTTTTACCAATAGCCGGGTCTAAATAACCACCATCTATATCACGACGGTTTTCCGATTTAAAAATATCGGTATAACTGGCATACCACGAATGATCTGCTGCAAAGTCATATATGACTCCGACATAAGGAGTAACCTGATTGTCGAATTTACGCGTTCCCTTGCCATCACTTGATTCAAATTCCCAGTTTGACAGCCGTACCCCTGTCACAACTTTAAGAGGGTCAAGCACATGAAATTTACCAGCAATATAAACACCGCTTTGAGTAGTCTTGTTTAATGCCAGTCTTTTCGGGTTAGTAATCGGAGTCAGCAACTCCGTATTCATATTGGAAAAATCCAGCTCATTAGGGGTATTGATGTCCAGATCATTTGTACCTTCTTTTTTTCCCTGAATCGTTCCATATTTATTGGTAAGAAGCTCATTCTGGTTCCATGAAGCACCAGTTACAATTTCCTGCTGGCGTCCAGCCCAAGTAAACGGCGCAGTAATATAAATATCGACATTATTTTCATCATTTCTCTGTTCAGAGGAATAAACAGAAATAGCCCCCAAACTTTTTTGGGTGTCTTTATCTACATTACCATCGACATAAAGCAGAGCTGTATCTTTGTCATCCCGACGATAAGAATAACCTATATGTAAATCGACATCATTAAACAGGTTATGTTGGAGTGAGGCAAATATGGCCTTTGAGTCGACATCCCAATAGGTCCAGTCTGAACTGACGGTTAGGGAGCGGTCAAATTTGGTTCGGGTACCATCATTATAAAAGGCCGGTAGCCCTCCCCAGCGAATTCCATCACGTTCTAATTGCTGGTACATGGCGGCAAACGATAAACTGGTCCGATCGGACAGATCGTAGTCCAGTGCTCCATAAGCAATATTGCGCTCTTTTGAATAAAAATCCATAAAGGAATTTTCTTGTAAATGTTTCACAAAGACCCGACCGCGTAATGAACCGTCTTCATTTAAAGCATTTGAAAAATCTGCCGAGCTAGAGTAGCTATCCCATGAACCGGCTGATGCAGTCAGGTTACCTGTCAGTTCTTTTGCATTAGCATGTTTGCGGATCAGATTAAGCCCGATTGCCGGATTTCCAGCTCCCGTCATTAAACCATTTGCCCCTTTAACTACCTCTACCCGGTCATAAATACTTAAATCCGGATCACCTTCAGCCAGTGTTAAGGTACTTGGCAAGCCATCGACCAGATAATAATCGACCTGGAAACCACGTGCATAATAACTCTGGCGTTCATCGGTACGTGAAGCTGTTACTCCCGTAATATGGCTCATGAGTTCCTGAAAAGACTCAATATTCCGGTCATCCAGATAGGCCCGTGTATAGACCTTAACTGTCTGTGGCGTGTCTCGTAAAGATAGATCCAGCTTGGTCGCTGTACTTGCACTTTTAGCCGTATAGCTTCCGGAGTTTTCTGTGACTGCCTGTGGCTGCTCTGCTGTTAAAGTAATGGTTTGAAGCTGCTGTACATTATCAGAATGACTTGTTTCATTTTTCTGATCCGCTTCTGCTGCAAAGGTAGTTTGTATCAGTAAGGCAGTGGAAGCAAACAGAATAGTCCGTACTGCCAAAAATAAAGATTTAGGCGTAGAGTTTAATGGTCTAGACATACGAGTTAAGCCAAAAATAGTTGTCGTCAATAATTCCCTTAATGAATTGATATAGTCTCCCTCATCTTTTTATTAAGGTTAGACTTTTATAGGGCACTGGCTGCAACTCGCCTTAGCCTTGCATAGTACGGTTCTTCTTTCAAAGTCCACTAAAGTCAATTTTTTAAAGCAAGGTATATCAATTCAATCGCGGCAGAATCTTAACATGAAGCATACCTTAATGATACTAATTATCATTTTTATCATCATTATCTTATTTTTGGATTTTGAATATAATTGTTCAGATATTAAAATCATTTCTAAAAATTTAATTTAAACAAATTATTAGCTTCTCTTTTTCCTATTAGAAAGCGGTATAAATTTATAAAAGATTCATCAGATTTTAATTTTTATAATTTTACTCAATCCAGTGTTTGACTATTTTTATCAGTTATTTATTTTTGCACAGGTTCAGTTCTGCTCTTCCTGTTTTTGCTTAAGATTTTCGATATGTAGCCGGTCAGTTTTCCAGCCCTTTTCTAGTATTTCTTTTTCTAGACGATATTTAATGCGTTTGAGTTTCATTGCCGGAATCACAGCCTGCTGAAACTGTTTGACGTAATCTGTCCATGCTTTTCCCTGTAATACATTAGCTGGCATGGGCGTCTTGAAAGTACTCTGGGGGGTAAAAACTATAATTGAATGCAAATACTCAGGCTCAACTACATCTTTAAGCACTGATTCCAATACCTTAATGTGTTTGTAGTTCTGATATAACGGATTTTGAAACTTAAAAGATTTTTTATATATTTTCTGTGTCCAATGTTTCTGGCGTTCTCCGCCAAAGATCCATCCTTGATAATTTTTAGTTTCTATAATAAATATACCATAGGGACTTAACAGAATATGATCAATTTGAGTAGTACCGGTCTGTTCATCAGGTAGCGTGCAATCATTTAGCATAATATACTCTTCACTCAAGTATTCTTTAGCATGTACCCTCACTGTGAATTCGCCCAGTTTGCCTTTAAATTTAGGAGAAGAAATCCAAGCAATCAGGCCGATTACAGCCACTATAATTATAAAATTAAATAACATTTTCCTTATCCCCAGTTGTTTAGCTATAAATATGTTATGAAGTAGAATTCAAGGTTCTATCAAGCTTTTCAAACTCATTTAGCGCTATTATGATTTAATATGCAGTGTTCAAGGAAATAAATTATATTGGCTCAGAGATCAGAACTTTATATTTCAGTCGACATTGAAGCGTCTGGCCCTATACCTGGTATTTATAGCCTGCTTTCTATTGGCGCATGTAATATTGGTCATCCTGAACAGAACTTTCAATGTGAAATCAAGCCATTAAATAGTAATGCAATACCGGAAGCATTAAATGTCTGTGGACTTTCATTAGAGAGCTTACAGCAAACCGGTCTGGAACCAGTTCAGGCTATGCAAATGTTTGATCAGTGGCTTAGCTCACTTGTAAGAGATCAACGACTGGTCTTTGTAGGTTTAAATGCCGGTTTTGACTGGTCGTTTATTAACTATTATTTCTGGGCATTTTTAGGGCATAATCCATTTGGAATCAGCGCGCTGGATATTAAGTCTTATTTTATGGCTGCCCAGCACTGTAAATGGTCAGAAACCAGTTCACGGCATATGGACCGGCTATTACATCCAAAGTTAAGTAAAAATCACAATGCTCTAGATGATGCTTTATATCAGGCAGAGCTTTTTAGGCTAATACGGGGTCAGCAGTTAAAGATGAACCGTCCGCTTGGCTAACTCAGCAAATCAACGCCTTAAAGCTGGATATTCTTTTCCAGGTTCAGCAGAATTGTTTTATTATCCAGTCCACCCGCAAAACCAGTTAATGCACCACTAGCTCCTATTACCCGATGACAAGGTGCAATTATTGAAATCGGATTACGACCATTTGCAGCACCTACGGCGCGCATCGCCTTAGGTCGACCAATCGCTTGAGCAATCTGCCCATAACTACGAGTCTGTCCATAAGGAATTTTTAACAGTTCGGTCCAGACCAGTTTCTGAAACTCTGTTCCGGCAAAGTCTAGCGGTATGTCAAATCGCTGCCGGTTTCCCTCAAAGTATTCTTCAAGCTGCTGGCGTACCTGAAGCAAAACCGGATGCTCCGGCTCAACCACCAGTTCTGCCAGCTGAATACGTTTAGGTTGCTCATTTTCCCAAAGAACGGCTACCAGTGCTTTCTCGTTTGCGATCAGCCTTAAACGGCCCACTGGAGAATCCATATACTGCATTGCAAGTTTCATATTTTTTTACCTGCCTCTAATTGCTTGAAGATAATTTCATGAGAACCAATCCAGATACAATCAGTACTGCTGCCAGCATTCGCATTGCTCCTGCCGGTTCATTTAAAATAAAAATCCCCAGTAAAAAAGAACCAATTGCGCCTATTCCTGTCCAGACAGTATAAGCTGTACCTAGAGGTAAAGTCCGCATCGAAATAGAGAGCAGCACTACACTCAGTATCATAAAAACAATCGTAATTACGCTTGGGCCTAAGCGAGTAAAGCCTTCTGAAAGCTTCATTGAGTAAGCCCAAACTACTTCAAAAAGACCTGCTAAGAGTAATAGTAACCATGCCATCCGGTCTTTTCCTTTCTCGTCAGGCCGTCCTGACAATTTTTCCACTATGGGGAGGCCGTTCCTCCTGAAACTTTGATTATTTTAACTGAGCTTGTCCAGATAAACAGTAGCTCAATACGAAGGTATCTTTTGCTCAGATTCCATTCATTTAAATTTAAAATCTCTTGAGCTTTAAGTAAACCCTAAAAATAGTGTTACAGCAGATGGGGAAAAATTTATAAAGTTATGCACAAAAGCCAAACTTCACTTCTAGATAAGTATATAACTTTAAAAAAACCTTGTTCTACAGGCTGTAGCTATAAATTGGTCAGTTCAAATTTTAGGCATTGGCTAATAAAAATACTTGCTTTTAGAGTGATTAAGTCAATAAAAAAGGATTCATTTGAATCCTTTTTATACTTTTTTTGTCTAATTAATAAGCAATTGATAGTTAATTGTTTATAGTTTACCCAAGTTATCCCTAGCGTTATCAACAAGGATATCCATAGAGTTATAAACAAAGTTATCCACAGACCTTATCGAGTTATTTAAAATAGCTTAAACTTCTACACTGCCTACTTTATTCAGTTCAGCCCGCATCTCATCAATGACATTTTTATAATCTGGTTTTCCAAAAATGGCTGAACCTGCTACAAACATATCTGCACCTGCTTCAGCAATTTCACGAATATTGGCAGGTCCTACGCCACCATCTACCTCTAAACGGATATCACGGCCACTTGCGTCAATAATCTTGCGTACCTGACGTAGTTTTTCTAAAGTCATTGGAATAAATTTCTGGCCGCCGAACCCTGGGTTTACACTCATCAACAGAATCTGGTCTACCTTATCCAGTACATAGTCCAGATAATGCAATGGAGTTGCCGGGTTAAACACCAGCCCAGCTTGCGCTCCGCCAGATTTGATCAGTTGTAAAGAGCGGTCAATATGGTCAGATGCTTCTGGATGAAAGGTAATAATGTCCGCCCCTGCGTCCAGAAAGTCACCGATTGTGCGATCAACTGGTGAAACCATCAGATGTACATCAATGGGTGCCTGAATACCATATTTTTTGAGCGCCTTGCATACACCCGCCCCAAAAGTAAGATTAGGCACATAATGATTATCCATTACATCGAAATGAACTACATCAGCACCGGCTGCCAATACTTTTTCCACATCTTCACCGAGACGGGCAAAATCTGCAGATAAAATTGAAGGTGCAATTAGATAGGGCTTGGACATCGGAGGACCTGGCTTGAGAAATTGACTATTGTATTATTATAGCAAAAAGCTCCTGATTACTGGGCACTAAAGCATAAATGCAATCCCTGTTGAAATAGGTCTTAAAATTTTGAGGAAGTACTTTGAGTAAAACTCTGCTACAGTATGCTTTTTATTGAGAATGAGAAGCAACATGAATAGTCGCACAGAAATTGATACTCAAGATGCTGGTCGTATAGCTAAACGTCTGGTAAATCACTGGAAACACAAGTTTGAAATTGAAGAGCATGGCACAGCTTTTACAATTGTTATGCCAGATGCAAAAGTCATTTTAACCCCTGAAACTGAACAGTTAGCTGTTCAGGTAGAAAGTCAACGTGCCGAAGATGAGCATCAACGCCTGGAAAAAGTCGTTATTGATCACTTGAATCGTATGGCACAACAGGAATTTCAGGCACAATGGCGAGCATACTAGAAGTATGCTCTGTATCATTCAAGCTTATTTCTCTTCCAGCTGGATGGCATGAAACTGTAAGTGATCATCCATAAAGCTTTGAATAAAGTAGTAACCATGATCATAGCCAGTATGCTGGCGCAAGCGTAGTGGCTGGCTTGCCTGTTTGCAGGCCTGTGCAAACAGTTCAGGATGGAGCTGGTCATAGAATTGGTCATCCAGCCCCTGATCAATCAGGATTTCAGGAAATAAGGTACCTTTTTGTGTCATCAACTGTACAGCGTCGTGTTTAGTCCACTGCTGGCGGTCTTCACCCAAGTAATGTCGAAATGCTTTTTCTCCCCACGGACACTGACTCGGTGCGCAGATTGGTGCAAATGCGGATACCGATTTAAACTTTTCCGGATATTTAAATGCTAGCGTCAAGGCACCATGGCCACCCATAGAATGTCCGAATATCCCGACTTTATCGGTCTGCACTGGAAAGTTTTTCAGAATTGCCGGATAAAGCTCATCTGTCACATAACTTTCCATCTGGTAATGTTCAGACCATGGCTCTGCACAGGCATTAATATAAAAACCAGCGCCTTGGCCTAAGTCCCAACTGTCTCCCTGGGCAACATTTTCCCCTCTTGGCGAAGTATCAGGAGAGACCAGAATTAGTCCGAGCTGGGCAGCAAGTCGCTGGGCGTGGGCTTTAATTGCAAAGGTTTCTTCGGTACAGGTTAAGCCTGCCAGATAAAATAAAGTGGTGCAGGGTTCATCCAGCAGCGCCTGAGGTGGCAAAAAAATACTAAAACGGCTCTCACCCTTCAGATATTTTGAAGTCCACTGATAAATACGCTGTTCACCATCAAAGCAACGATTGGTCTGCAATAGTTCCATATTCTTATTCCTTTTATTTTCCTGCCCTTTCGAGCTGAGCAGACTGGGATACAGCTAATGATAAATTAGGCTGATTTGCTGTGGTAGCCGGGAACAGGCGCTGTTCCAGTTGAGGCAACATCAGTTCCATATTTTTGCCGATGACCCACTGAGGCTCAGAAGGATCAAAACCTTGAGCATTCTCCCAAGTCGCTACCGTACTGCGTGCCTGTTCAAACGCCGTTTTTAAGGAAGACTGTTCACGCATAGCCTGATCAAAGAAAGCCCGCCCAAAATAAGTATAGTCAGCTTCATTGGAGCAGCCAAATGAAGCACGGTCAGCAGCAGAAGCTGTGATAATTAAAGTGTTGGCAGACTGCAAGGCAGGTATAAAACTGCCAGAATAGCAGGCAGAAATTACAATTACACGCCAGCGGATACCGGAACGGTCCAATGCTTCACGTAGCCATTTTGGATCAACCTGATCCAGCTCTAAAGGCGCATTTTCAATTTCAAACTGATTTTGCAGCCCGTGTGAAGTCATATATAAAAATAGCACATCACTTTCACGGTTCATTTGCTGCCCGATACGGCGTAGCGCCAGATTAATGCTGGTTCTAGAAGCAATAGGTATTTCAGTACGGGTTTGTGGGTTATTAATTAGCATTACCGAACGGCCGAATGTTCCGAAACGGGTATCAAACTGTTCCCTAATCCGTTTTACTTCAGATTTAAAAACATCCTGATAGCTAGCACCAGCGACACCCAAGAAATACCAGTGCGTTTGAGCAAACTCACCATACTCCACATCTTCCAGAGTACGATTCAGTATTTGACTCTGCTTATAGAAAGCCTCTTCAGAAAATGATGGCGGGACACTTTCTACTTTCCAGATTGGCTGGTCTTTAACTGACATCTGCCATACGACCAATGTAATAAATGTCGCCAGCATGATCAGGGCAAATTCCCACCACGGCCATTTTAGTTCACGACCAAATACCCAGACCACAGCCATACTCTGCCAGACAAACAGCACCATAAACAGGATGGGCAAATAGTCATAAATTGCATAAGGTAAATAATCAAGTTGTCCCAGATACTGAATCAGGCTTTGCAATAGCGCAATATGCGTATCCAGAATCAGCCATAAGATAGTTGGCACCAGCATTAATCGTGGATTATTGGTACGCTGTGACAGGAATATGCCGACAATTAAGGCCAGAAAAGGCCATAAGGCATAACTCACCAGTCCTTGCGAATTAAACTCGCCAGTTTCACCAGCAGTCAGCCAGCTAAATAAAGTATTGGCCAGCCCTCCCAGTACGCCCCAGACAATAAACTGAAGGATTGAAGGCCGCACAGCAGCCAGTGCACGACGAGAACCTAAAAATAACCACATCCCGGCAATCTGATTGCTTTGAAAATCATGCCAAAAATTAATCGATGGTTTGAGGTTAATCATAGGATGTCTGGGAAAATGATATTTTTTTAAAGGCCTAAACAGTTTAGGCCTGAGATAGAATTTAGCAATGCCACTTTCTAACTATATAACAAAACTTTGCTTAATATTGAAGCTGTTACCAAATAGTTTTAATCAGGCAGATAAAAGTAGGCATCGAAGCGGCAGGCGTCGCCTAACCATTGATGATCAGGTGTTTGTTCGGCTAGAAATCCTGCATGACGTGGCCGTTTTACTATGACCCGTTTTGCAACTGCTTGTGCAAGAGATAAAAGTCCATCTCCCAAATCCATCTCTCCCTGTTCAGGCAACAGCATATGTAAAAGCTGCATCTGTTTTTTAACTTGGGCCTGTTTTTTATGGTCCTGCTGATTCTGGTCACGCTGTGGAAACATCGGATCAAGATAAACAACGTCTATCCTGTGCTGTCGAGCTGTTTGCTGACGCAAATAATCAGCAGAGTCGGCAAAAACCAGTCTAATTCTTGCTGCGGCTGAGTTCAGGAATGCATCAGTTTGTGCCTGAGCCAGACTCTCTTCCAGCAGCGTAAATAGAATGGGATGACGCTCGACTAAAGTGACTTCTGCACCCAAATGGGCCATCAGCAAGCTATCATGCCCCAAACCGGCAGTGGCATCAATCAGTTGCGGCTTTTCTCCCAGTTGGCAGGCGCGGGCAAGCATTTCCGACTTTAAACTGGCACGCTTTAAACGTGGAATTTCAGCTTTCCAGTCTGGTTGCATTTTCATGCCATTTGCACATAGCCATAAACCCTGCGCGTCTGTACATAAAGCAAGTTCCGGATTCAGGCGTAAAAAACGGCTATTGATTTTCTCAACTGTCTCTATACCTAAATTTATACCTCGTGAACCAAGCACAGCAGCGTAGTGCTGTGCTTGATCCTCATATTCAGCTTCACAAAATAAGCGCATGGCTTACCATAATCTCCAGCCAGTAAAGGCAAATAGCAGGATCAGTAATCCGGATGCGATCCGGTACCAGGCAAAGATCATGAAATCGCGCTTGGCCACATAAGCGACTAAAACACGAATCAGGAACAATGCTGAAATAAAGGAAACTAGAATTCCCCAGCCGATTACCAACCAGTCAAAATTACTTTCCAGTACATCATAACTTTGATACAGATCTAAAAGACCAGCTCCGATAATGACAGGAATACCGAGAAAGAAAGAGAATTCGGTTGCCGATTTACGTGACAGACCCAACATCATGCCGCCAATAATTGTTGCGCCTGAGCGCGAGGTACCCGGAATCAGTGACAAGACCTGAATCAGGCCAATCCAGATTGCCTGTTTGATACTGATATTCTCAACTTCAGGTGCATTGACTTTAGGTGGATTCTTTTCTACCCATATAATAATCAGGCCACCAACAATCAAACCAATTGCTACTGCCACATCATTAAATAGAAGCTCTTTAACCTGCTGACCAAACGTCAGACCCACCAGTACAATTGGAATCGAGGCCAGAATCAGCCCAAAGCCCAGACGACGACCTTTTTCTTCGCCCGTGATCATACCTGTGGCAGCGCCCCATAGACGCGACCAGTATTCATAAATCACTGCCGCGATTGCCCCCATCTGGATGGCAATTACAAAGACTGCACTTTTTTCTTTAGTCCAGAAATCCATTAACTCTGAGGCCAGAATCAAATGTCCAGTACTTGAAATCGGAAGGAATTCAGTGATTCCCTCAACAATACCCATGATGGCTGCTTTAAATAGCAGTAAAAGATCCATACCGTATTCCTAATTATGCTTTACCTTGTTCTGGTATTTTTTTCCACGCATTGTCACGCAAGTAGACTGGTAAAGCCTGCTCGGCACTTAACCACTCGGCTTTTAATGCTTGTACTCGTGCGATCGCTGCAATATCTTGGGCTGTTGCCGTAATCTGCTGGTATTTTACCTGTGCTGTATCAACCAAGGCTGAACCTGAACCCACCAGTGGAAACTGGACAGCTTGTCTGGCAGTCTCATAATCAAGTAGCTGTTCCTCAGCAACTGGCCGCATAATATGCTGCTCATCTAACTGAAAACTGCCTATATAAACTTCCTGCATCCGTGCATCCAGTACGGCACTCACTTCTTTGAGGCCCGTCAGACGATAGGCTGCCTGAGCCAGTGCCTGTAAGGTTGATACGGGAATGACTGGCAAATCGTTGGCCCAAGCCAGTGCCTGGGTGACTGCAGCATTAATGCGTACGCCGCTGAATGAACCTGGTCCACGGCTAAACGCTATTGCGGATAACTGCTCCAATTGCAGTGAAGTTCGCTGCAATCCCTTTTCAATCATAGGTAGTATCATTTGTGTCTGTGCTTTAGTACGCTCATCCAGCTGAAAGAACAGCTCCTGAGCGTCATCTACTATGGATACGGAACACTGCTCGTTGGCAGTTTCCAATGCCAGCAATTTCATGCACAACCTTAAATAAAATCAGTTAAAAATTGTTGGCTATCATACTCCACTCATGTTTCAGTGGCGAGGATTTCACAGAGCAAATACAAAAAAGCCAAGTCTATACTTGGCTAAATTTTCGTCTTTCAGATTCAGTTAAAATTTAACTTCTTCCAAGTGTGTAAACCGCTTAAAATGTTCTGCATAATGTAGTGCGCTGAAACGGATATGTGCTGCAACCTGCTCATCCACCTGTTTCACGACTTTTCCAGGCGACCCCATGACAACTGAGTTGTCTGGAATAATTTTACCTTCTGGGATCAAAGCGTTAGCACCAATAATACAGTTTTTACCAATTACTGCATTATTTAGAATTACAGAATTAATTCCAATTAATGTATTGTCTCCAATGGTACAGCCATGCAGCATGGCTTGATGACCAATCGTAACATATTGCCCGATATTCATCTCGATGCCGGCATCAGTATGTAATACTGCATTTTCCTGCACATTGGTATAATCACCAAGGTGAATTTTAGAATTATCTGCACGGATCACCGCTCCAAACCAGATGCTGACCTGCTGCCCCATTTCAACCTGACCAATCACTGTGGCATTGTCTGCTACCCATCCATCCCAAGGCTGCTGTAAAGCTTTAGGCGCGTGCCCTTCAAATTTATATAACATGTTTCTATTCCCTGTTTGTTTTAGTCAGTATTTTCTAGCCTGAAAAGTAGGCGAGTTCAACAAGAATGGCCATTCTTTTTTATAATTTAAGCCATATTTAAACAGCGCAATTAACATTCGGGCAGTCAGGCCCCAAATAATTTCATTATTAATCCGCATACTGGGAAAATATAATGACTGATGCGCATAGTGAACCTCATAAGGTACAGGAGGTGCATGCATCAGTTCGTCTAATGAAACATAAAAAATCCGGTCGATTTCAGAAGGCTGCGGATTGAGCTCCAACCCGGCCGGAATAAGTCCAACTACCGGTTTAACCAACATACCATTACGCGCACGATGCATAGGTAAATCGCCTATCAGCTCTACTTCAAACGGGTTAAGGCCAGTTTCTTCCTGAGCTTCCCGTAGTGCAATCACAATATTGCTGGTATCTGTCGCATCCCGTTTCCCGCCTGGAAACGAGACTTCACCTGCATGACTGTTCAGATAGGCAGAACGGCGTGTTAGCAGCACTTTCGGATCAGGCTCATTGGTAATAGCAATCAGGACTGCGGCATGGGCAGGCTGTATACGTCTTGAAAACCGCAAGCGTTGTTGCAGAAGTTGTATGAGTGAATGATCATCCATGCCATTACCTTATCTTCGCTCTTTTATTCTATTTTCATCATAGCTGAAATTGTCAGGCTTGACATACAAATGATGCGAAAGCATAAAATTTCGGTTATGCTGAATGCCACCTCTCCTGGCGTTAATGTATATGAATTTCTGCATCATTTGTGGGCATGAGACAACTGAAAAAATTCCTTTAGGCGATCATCAAATTCGTCGTGTCTGTGTTCAATGTGGAAATATACATTATGAGAATCCGAAGGTAATTTGTGGAGCTTTAGCACTTTGGGAAGATAAAGTCCTGCTTTGTCGCCGTGCTATTGAACCGCGTTACGGACTCTGGACACTGCCAGCTGGCTATATGGAATTATTTGAAACCATGGAACAGGGTGCAGCACGTGAAACCCGTGAAGAAGCTGAAGCCGAAATTCATATTGAACAGTTATACTGTATGTATAATATTCCACGAATCGGGCAGATCTATGTGCTGTTTAAAGCTAACTTAATTGATGGTACATTTGGAGCGGGTGAAGAAAGTATTGAATGTCGTCTCTTTGATGAACATGAAATTCCCTGGACTGAATTAGCTTTTCCGAGTGTTGAGCGGACTTTGCGTCATTATTTTGAAGACCGGAAAAATAATTCTTTTATTACCCATCTTGAAACTATTGGTACGCGTATAGATCATACCGGCTAATATAAAATATAATAAAAAGGCCAGAGCAAATTAACATTACTCTGGTCTTTCATAGAACTTGATTCATATAAATACAAATCATTTAATGTCAGAATTTTATTTAGTTTTAACCTGATAACAGTCTGGCAAAGTCATTTCTATTTTTCCGCCCGCCAGCTTTGCCAGATTTAAATCAGCCTGTGTGACTTCTTTTTTAGTTGGATCATTTTCAGTCTTTTTCTGGTTTGCATTATTAAAGGTATTCTGGAAGCTTGCTAATGTATTGGCCCATTGTACAGCTTCTCCTGCAGAGTCCGTAAAGCGAATTGACCTGTTACCGTTTAATAGTCCACCAAGCTGTATCCTTGCTCCCCCAACAGAAAGTATTTCACCATTTTCTGCGAGCTGCAATTTGACATTCATTCCCACTAATGCACCATTGATATTATTAAAAGTATCATTGGCTAAAATCATGCGTACAGAAATAGAATTATCATTAGTAAATACGCGGGCCGTGGTTCCTAAACGATACTGTTGCACTCCATAATTATCTATTAATTCCGGGCTGATACTATCTGAATTACATAAAGCCGTAGACATATCTGATGCAGTTGCATTTGGCCGGATATTAGTTCGAATATCTCCATTGGCATCTACTACAATGCCCAGTTTAATATTATTGACCGAAGTATCATTAAACTTGAAGGTCAGATCAGCATAAAGTGGAAAAATATAATTTTCGCCTACACGGCTATTATTAATAGACTTGAAGACTTTTTTATCCAGATAAGTAATATGGTAGATTTTGTACAGGTCCATAGGTCCTTGAAATAACTCACCGGCTACCTCCTGCTGCCAGTGGCCTAAATCATTTTTATCTGCTTCTGTAATCGTTGTTTTTCTGGTAATTTTTTTATAGAACTTTTCTTGCCCGGCCATAATACTGTTATTAAGTAGTTTACCTTGAGTAATGAGTAAATCCTGAGAGTTCTGTTCACTGACTTTAAATGTAAAAGGCTGATCTATTCTCTTAGTAAGTGGATTAATCCAGTGATCCTGTGATTCCGCAGTGATTCTCACTGGCCTGGTAGAGGTAATAAGTTCCAGATTAGCACCGATAACTGCAGATGTAGCTTTAGTAACACTTCCTTTCCATTGAATGCCACTCCCAAGAGTGTAACCCTGCCGGTCAGTAATCAGCATAAAATGACCTAAAGCACGTTTAATAGAAATATCATTTAAGTCACAAACTGGTTTATTACACCCTACCATGCCTTCTGAGCCGGCATTACTTGCTATTTGATCAATTAAATTTGTTGGAAAGACAGCAAATTCAGGTTGGTAAACTGCAGAATTAGCAATATTGACTAATTTATTTAGTGTAATAAAAGCATCTTGATCTGTAATTTGTGAAACATCCAGCCATGGGCGAATCAATTCAACATATCTTTTACTGACAATATCTTCGGCAGTCACTGAGGTAGAAATTTTTTCCAGATTTTGTCTTACTGCATCTGTAATATAAAGTGCCTGGATATCCGTAGGCACTTCAATTCTTTGTTCTTTGAGTGCCAATGCCTGAATAATTTTAACCAGTTCTAAGGCAACTTTCACGGTAGGATCACTCTGCTGAAGCATTTTAGCATCTTGCCCGGTTATTCCAGCAGCAAGATCAAGCAAGGTCAAACGAGGAACCGTACCAATTGTATCGGATGAGCTAATTTTATTGAGGTCTACTTCACCCAGACTAATTTTTCTGTCATCACTGCCCATCATAAAGAATTTTGCCTTATCGCCTGTACGGCAAGTTCCTGTAACTACAGAGTTAGCAAAATCCATTAAAGTTATAAACGTATTATTGGCGTCACTACTACAGGTAAAATTCAGACCATCAACGGGATAATCTAAAATAAATTCAGTACACCCTTTATCATTTGCTTTACATGTTCCATTGACATACGTCATCGTATCTTTTTCGGGGATAATATTTGCACTTTCACCACCGCAGCCACTCAATGCAGCCATTAATGCAGTCATCGTAAATGGTAGTAGATATTTATTTTTCATTCTTCATGCTCTTTTTTTCGGTTTAACGTAGTGCAATTAGTTTTAACTGTCCCTGATTACTCAGTACATAATTCGGCGTATCCGGTGCTGAAAGTAAGGGAGTCATTAGTAAGTACTGAGTACGGACTGGTATACGGATCACACCTTCAAGTTTTTTAAAATGAATCATTGAGGCATCAGTATCATGGTTTTTAAAGCCTCCAGCCCCCTCAATCACACAACCTTCTGCATCCAGAAATATGGCTAAAGGCCAATAAAAAGTTGGCCTGTTTTGCTGGGAGGCATATGAGTTAATCTGGACATGTTGTATCTGGTCAGATAGTTCAACCACTTCAAAATCGAACTGATCCTTTAAAGGAGCGCGCGGCCAGATATTAATTTCTTGCTCTGCATTCATCCTTTTAGCTTTCTTAATCTTTTTATCTTTAAAACACTGTTGTCCTAAACTTTCTACTGCTTCGGCCTGAGATATACGATAGTAAGTAGGAGCTAAAACAATTACCTGATTTGCCTGTATCGGACTCTTTTTGAACAGATGATCTAAAGTGGACTTGCCTACCCCTTTCTCTCTTTCAATAACCTGTAAACGCGTGGAGCCATTACGTGTATCAATAATCCCTTCTGGCATAGTATAGAAACGTTTTTTTCCATCTATATTGAATTCTTTATCTTCCAGATATTCACTTTTAATATATTGTTCACCGTCAATTACTGTTAAAGCCTGTTGCTGTGCGGTGAGAGCTGGAGTATTGATTTTTTGCTCTTTTTGATGGGTTGCTTGCGTCTCTGGAATAACAATATTTTTTTGTGGCATCACAACTCGTTTCGGCTGATTTATAGAAGAACTATATTCTGGCAACTTTTCTACTGGTTTAACTATCGATGTAACAGACTGTATTTCTTTAGGGGCGACAATCAACGGCTGATTATCTGCATTAATTATATCTTGAGCTGTTTTCTTCTCCATCCCATTTGAAGAAGATGCAACATTTTTTGATGACATAATCAATACATCTATCTGACTTTTGTCATCCCTAGATGTTTTTAGTTTATGAGTAAAATTGGTAGTTTCAGCCTCAGGCGGAACCAGCTTTTCAGGTCTTTTATCTGGGCGTCGTACTACCATAGGCCGCCCATCAGGACCAATAATAGTATGAAACTCTCCAGCTGATACAAACGATACTGGCATTAAACCTAATGCGAATATCATTTTAATGACGATATCCCTTTTCATTTTCTTTTCAAAGCCTACCACTTTGTTCTGTAACTTAGACCCAAGATTGTAATTTTAGTATCCGTTTTCATATTTAAACCCGCAAACGGGTTCAGCAAGATATTATTTACCCCAGGCAAATTACCTAAATTACTGCCACCTGCTGGAATTTTATCGCGGCTTTGTAAGAAACCAATTGATAAATCCAGATCTGTATCTGCATCAAAACGATAGCCTAATCCAAGACCAAATAGTTGTGCGTTATTGATTGGAACCATGGTATTACGTTTATGGTCAGGAATAGCACTGGTCCGTGGTTCATAGCCTGCCCGTAGCTTTAAACGGTCTGTAGCTGAATATTCGAGGCCAATTCCAAAATTCCATGGCGAAGTAAATTCTAGAGGTAAGGCCAGATTGGCATCCCCAATATTCTCAGATAAAAGTTTTGCAATTTTTAGCGCAGAAATTTCCCGGTCAAACTCAAATTTAAATTTGTCCCAAGCCCTATAGTCTGTCCAGCCTACATCGAAGTTAAGCTGTAAATCAGGTAAAATTTTATATTTTATTCCTGCCTGAAAATGTGCCGGGTATTCAAAATCCATAGCCACCAGCCCTGACTCACTTCCTGGAATAGAACGGGGAAAGCCTAAAATGGCAGCCAGGATCTGACCAGTCGGTGAAGACATGAGACCATTGATGAGTTCTTGTGGAGCTTTGGCATTATCAATATGGTATTTACCTTTTAACCGCATTTTTGCAGAACTTTGATATACCATGCCTAAGCTAAAGTCATCCGTTGGCTCCCACAGCACACCCAAGTTATAACTTGGACTCAGAGATTGTTCTAAAGCAACCTGCATCTGTCCAAAACGGCTAAAAGGATTCATACCTTCTTCAGCATTACAAATACCTAATAGTAAGATATCAGTAATAATGTCCTGATTTTCCTTGAAAGGTGTACAGACAACCTCATCAATCATACGTAACATTCCAATCAATTCATTAGGAAAACGTAAATCTGTTTTCAGACCAATGGCTTGATAAGACATGCCAATAGATGCGCCAATTGATAATTCATCATTCACTTCATAAGCAAAAGATGGCGATAGATAGGTAATCCTCTCCAAGGCAACCTGTTGCCCCATAAAGTTACCAGGATTACCATTTTCAGCACCAAAACCGGCTACCAGAGGTGCATACATAGCGGTAGCAAATGTAGTTTTAGATCCAGGCGGATTATATGCAATCCCCGCTGTTGGTGCGACCATTGGCATCCCTTCGCCCAAATCGACCATTTTTTTTAAAATCGGAACATACAGGCTGACGTACTCTACATCACCCCTGACCGGGCCTTTAAAATCAGTACACAAGTCCGAATCAACTTCTGGCCCGTCATTACATACTAATGGGTCATCAGAATAACCAAATACATTGTAGCCAGCAGGTACGGTAAATTCACGTTTGATATCAAAATTCGCCACAATTCCTTGCAGGTCGGTCTGTAAGCCCTCAATTTTGGTCAATGCCGCCGGGTTAAAATGGATTGCACTAATCCCGGGAGGGTCTGCTGTTACAGCATTTCCCATAGTTAATGACCGAATATCAACAGATAAATTTTGCCCTAATTGAGCAAATGTAACACTGGAACAGCCCGATAATAAAATTGCAGACACTAGCGGGCGAAGTCGATTAATTTTCATACGACCAGCCTCTTAGCGTAATTTTTTACCAAAACCCAAAATATCCAGTGGGAAAGAAAGACCTAAAGAGACATCAGGTGCATCTTCTGTCAGTCCTATACCCAGTGTACCGTTTACAATAGTCTCTGGTGATACCCGTACGCCTAGAGATATTGCAAAGGTTGAACTGGTTTGATCTGCAACCGAATAACTTTCTCCACTTGTATATGTGAATTCAGCATCAGTATTGAAACTTTGCTGATAAGACATGGTCATCGAAACATCATAGTTAAATGAATAGGCAAAACCAAAGGCGAATCCACCACTTATACCTGGATTAAACTCATCAATGATTCGTGACCCACGGCGTTGATTCAGTCCAGTTTCTTTAAAACCGTAGTTGGCTGATACTGAGGCGAAAAGTACAACAGGATCAATATATTTACGGGTACTCGCCCCTACACCTGCCGAATAATATCCTTTACCAGTAGAAAGATCTGTTGTTGGATTAATCTCATAAGGACTATCGCCAGTTTTACTGGAGAGATTACTAAATAAGATCAGCGGTAAGCGTCCAGCTTTTAAGGGAAAAGGCTCCCAACGCGCCCCTACTGAAATATCCCCCAGACCCGCAGTAGAAGCATCTTTGAGCAGATCTGTTTTCGCAACCAAAGGTAATGAAGCAGTGAACGTTAAATTATCCAGCACGCCATATTGAGCAGTAAAGGTATTGGTTAGGGTATGACTGGCATTTTCCTGCACCCGTAATTGGTATAGCTGCCCTTGAGCCATTTCTAGATCTAGTTGTGTATCTCTGTAATAAGTATAGTCGACATCATAATATGCAGAGATATCACCCTTTTTGATTAAAGAATACTGACGCTCATTGGATGTAAACACTTCCTGTAAATTGGTTTCTTTAGTCGCATCACCTGCCTGTTGTTGCAGAGCCATTGAAGCGTCTTGCTGCTCTGACACTGTTTCTGATGTAATAGGCTGTTCAGGAGATGCGGCTTCAATATCCTGCCGATTTGCTGTTTTTTCCTTCTCTGGCGCTCCCGGCTGTTCTGCCGCATAAGCCACCCCAAATAACATCTGAATACTTAAAGCCAAGACTGTTCTATTCATCCACTTACGGTCCATTTTCCATCCCACCTTTTTATTTTTTTAATTTCAAACAATTTCTGTGCTGCTATTTATTTTTGTAATAGAGTCTCAGATAGTTATAAGTAGGTTGCCCATAACTTTCTGATTCCTTATTCAAATTTCGATCTAGACGTATAGTTGAGGCTTTATCGGCAATTTTTTCCATATAGAATTGCGGATATTGAATATCCACAAAGGCATAACGGTTTACTGTGGCATCTTCTACATGACGCATATCGGCATCTTGCAAAGCCAACAGATTTTTTCTTTGTTCAGGCGCTACGTTAATCAAGAACAGTGTATTATTTTCCCAAATTTCCTTAAAACGCTGCTCTTCAAAACTTATATTCCCCAAAGCCGGGTCAGCGACGTAAACGCGCCCATTCTTATAGGCTTTATAAACCACAAAATGCTTAAAACCGGCGTAACTGATTGGTACAATTGCAGGCTGACCCTGCTTGACCAAATCTGAAAATTCTCCTTTATATCCTCCACTTTCTAAACCTAAAGCTTCTACAAAACGCTTCATGTCCAACAGGGAAAAACTGCGCCGCTCAATAATACGTTCTGTTTCACCAAACTTTAAAAGTCCATTCATGGTCTGTTGTTCTGATAAATCAGTGCCAACATACCCATTTAAAAGTGTGGTAAGTGCGGCTGAACCACAACTATAATCGTAAGCCTGACGGACAATACCTCGGAACTGGTCTTCTAATGCGGGTTTAATAAGTACAGGTTCTCTATGCATTCGGACAAAAGAGTTATTTCGAGAATCTAAAGTTTCTGTATAATAAACTGCTTCTTCCGGTTTCTTTTTTATTTCAAAGGCTTCCGTGGCAAAGTAATACATTAATGCCGAGCCTAAAGCGATCTCTAACATATCTTTAACTTTTTAGTTTTCAGTAATTATACTGATATTCGTTATTTTTCTAGAGTATAAACTCTACTTCCTTGTACCACTCAAGATACCTTTTTTTTTAAAAAATAACAGCTTTTTTTAGGATTTTTGAAAAAAATTATATTTTATTGTAAAAAAAAGCGCGTGAAGTCACGCGCTTTTAAGTAGAAATTTATTATCGGCCAGAAATGGTAATCACAGAACCTTGGTTGTATTGACCCATTGCAGGACTGTAATAAGTTTGTAGTCCCTGAATTTCTACATCCCCAATTGAAGCAGCATCGCGGCTACCTAAATGAACACCCTTAACATAGTTATCAATTGGACCTGAGTTACTTACCATACGGATATAGCCATTATTAGTACCTTCTTTACCGATCACACTAATTTTTTGATCAATTGATAGATCACGAGCATTAGCATCAGCTACTTTAATACTATCGACAAAAATTTCACCAGCAGCACGTGTAGCTGTTTTAGTTGAGTTATCTAGAATACCCAGGTTCTTGATCTCAAGACCACCCAGCATTTTTGCATCTAGCTTAATCATGGCGCCTTGTGGAGCTGCACCTAATTGAATATTTGCTGACATTGGCCCTGTTTTTAATGAAAGGCCAGAGAGAATAGCGTTATAGTTTGTATCATCCCCCCCACGACGAATACTCGTTGCAGTTGCAGGATCTGCTACAGCATTAGAACCGGTTACCCCAATCTCGCCAATATTAATATCTAGACCCGATACATCAGCAGCAATATTGATAAATGCACCACCAGCTGCTTTGTCGCCTGCATCAGAGTCAATACGCAGGTCAGCAAGATTACGAGTCGCTAGCAGATATTTGCCTGCATCATCATAATTGGCTTTGACTACTACACCCAGCTTTTCGTTAATATCGCCTGTTTTACCGTTGCCTTTAATGACGATGGCACCAGCCTTTCCAGCAGTGCTTCCACCTGTTAGGCCATCATTATCATGAATAAATAATTTTTCAATTTCAACCTTTGAAATACCAATCCCGATATTAATACCATCTTGGCCAGTGGTTGCACTTAATGAAGCATCATCCATCGCTTGCATTGCTATTGCATTTGCACTAATTGCCATAGAAGAAACTAAAGCAATTTTAGTAAACATTTTCATTCCATACTCTCCTAAGAGTTTTTATTTTTTTGATTGTCTAGCTACTCTTAATTTCTACTGTTTTTTTATTTTCTGCAGTAGAAACATCCTGTCCTTGAGTAGCTACTTTAGATTAGCAAGCTTAAGTTAGCCTGAGAGGATTAATTGATCAACTGCTGCCCATCATAATCAAAGCAAAACCGATAAACGGTATCTGGATTTAGGTCATAGTTAATTATGTAGTAATATGTACCACTGTTTTATCAGATGCACTTATAGACTATGCCAAAGCTGAAAAAAAAGCTTGATTTTTATCACAATGATCCTGCTTCTATTTTAAATAAATTGAGGGATTTTTTTGGTTTAGTTTATTTAGAAGATAATCATCGGCCTATTGTTGCATTTCTGCCAGATCAATATATTAAATACCAGTCCGGCTTATTTTCAGCTTATAAAAAAAATACTGATCATTCTTATTCAATTACTCATCATAAAATAGATTTACTTGATTTTGTTTGTTTAGATCCTGAATTTAAGGGTTCTTCTCAAGCAGGATTTAACGGTGGATATATTGGATTTATTAGCTACGATTTTGCTGCCCAACAACATCTTAAAATTCATATAGAATATAAAAAACAGCCAAGTTTATATTTAGGCAAATATCATCATTATTTAAAGTATGAAGCAGAAGAGTGGATATTTTATAGTGAAGGTCAAGATGCATTAATCATTTATCAAAATATTTATGATGCTCTTCATTTAGATCATGATTCAGATACTCAGGTGTTTCAGCTGGTTCAGACCTGTCAGCCACGCTGGACTAAACAGCAATATATTTCAGCCTTTAAGCAAGTGCAGGAATATATTACAGCAGGTGACTGTTACCAAATTAATTTAACTCAAGAGTTTAAAGCTCAAGGTGATGGTCATTTACTAGACTGTGCAGCGAAATTTTGGGCTATAACAAATGCACCTTATGCGGGCTACCTAAAAATAGATAATCTTGAAATTTTAAGTTGCTCTCCTGAGCTTTTTATTGATTTTAAAGAACAACAGCAAATTATAACACGCCCGATTAAAGGCACCATGCCGCGTTATACAGATCCGATACTTGACCAGAAAGCAAAAAACACTTTAATTAATTCCAAAAAAGATCAGGCAGAAAATGTTATGATCGTTGATTTACTGCGTAATGACTTCAGTCTCTATGCCCAAAAGGGTTCAGTTAAAACACTAAAATTATTTGAAATTGAAAGTTTTAATCAAGTCCATCATATGGTCAGTGAAGTACAAGCTATATTAAACAAAAATATTTCACCGTTTCAGGTCTTGTTATCTGCTTTGCCGGGCGGCTCAATTACGGGTGCGCCTAAAATACGTGCCATGGAAATTATTGCAGAACTTGAAGAAGCTGCTCGGGGTACTTATTGCGGTTCATTAGGTTATTTTAATTTTGATGGAACAGGCTGCTGGAATATCCTGATCCGGACCATCCAGAAATATGATCATGATATTTCTATCTGGGCAGGCGGCGGTATTACTATTGCTTCAGAACAGGAGGCAGAATATCAGGAATGTTTCGATAAAATATCTGCCATGCTGGACTTACTCAATACATGGCAGAGAACAGGTGAATCATAATCAGACTAGAATCTGATTTCTCAATGTATCAATAAGTCTTTGATTTTGTTCATCCGTACCGACAGTAATACGTAAATACTGATTAATACGGGGTTTGTTAAAATAACGTACAATAATGCCATGTTGACGCAGCTCGGCAGCCAAGTCAGCAGCATTTTTATGAGCTAAAGAAACAAAAATAAAATTAGCTTTAGAAGGTAATACCTTGAAACCTAAAGCTTCTAGCCCATTTACAAGCTGCTCACGGCTATCAATTACTTTCTGGCACATAGCCTGAAAATAGTCTTGATCCTGAAATGAAGCTACCGCAGCAGCAATAGCTAAACGGTCCATTGGATAGGAATTAAAACTGTTTTTAACAGTCTCAAGTGCAGCAATTAAATGTGGCTGGGCAATTGCAAAACCAACGCGTAAACCTGCGAGTGAACGTGATTTGGAGGTCGTCTGGCATACCACCAGATTATCATACTTACTTACCAAACTTACTGCAGATTCTGCACCAAAATCTACGTAGGCTTCATCTATAACCACTACAGAGTCAGGATTATTCTGAAGAATTTCTTCAATTGACAGCAGATCTAATGCAATGCTGGTTGGCGCATTTGGATTAGTAATAATAATACCGCCATTGGGTTGCCTATAATCAGTAATATCAATTTCGAATTCAGTGTTTAGTGGCAGTATTTTAGTTTTAACTCCAAAAAACTGGCTATATACCGGATAAAAGCTGTAGGTTATATCTGGATATAAAATCGGATGCTCTTGAATAAAAAATGCTTTGAAAATATGTGCAAGTACCTCATCAGACCCGTTGCCTACAAATACCTGACTGGCTGTAATACCTTGCTGCTGGGCAATTGCTTCTTTTAATGCAGTTGCATCGGGGTCCGGATAAAGACGTAATACATCAGCCTGATTAGCCAGTATAGCCTGTATTGCATCAACAACATAAGGTGATGGCGGATAAGGATTTTCGTTAGTATTTAATTTTAAAAGATTTTGAAGTTTAGGCTGTTCACCAGGAATATACGGTTCAAGTTTACGTACTTCAGGACTCCAAAAATGCATTTGTTCGGTAGTTAGTTCCATGTTTAAGATTCTCAAATTCATTTTCAAAAAAGGGCTGTTCCTGACAGCCCCTGAATTCTTTATAAAAGCCTCTCAATAGCGATAGCGGGCTGAGCGAGCATGAGCATCCAGATTTTCTTGCTGTGCCAGGATATCCGCAGTGCGTGCCAGTGGTTGTACGCCCTGTTCAGAACACATGATGAGACTGGTCCGCTTTTGAAAATCATATACACCAAGCGGAGAAGAAAAACGTGCTGTGCCTGATGTCGGTAAGACATGGTTCGGACCTGCACAATAATCACCAATTGCCTCTGGTGTATAACGGCCCATAAAAATAGCTCCTGCATGATGAATCAAGGTAGCCATCTCTTTAGCTTCATCAAGACATAATTCTAAATGCTCTGGAGCAACTTGATTAATCAGCTCTATTGCCTCTTTACGGCTATTTACCAGAACTAAAGCACCACGATTGGCAATTGAAGTACGGGCAATCTCGGCTTTGGGTAGCTGACTTAAATGTTTTTCAATCGCCTCTTCCACAGCCTGTAATAGCTGCTCATCTGGCGTAATAAAAATAGCTTGAGCCACAGTATCATGTTCTGCCTGAGACAGCACATCTATGGCTAGCCAGTCAGCATTATTTAGTCCCTCAGCATAAACCAGAATCTCTGAAGGACCAGCAATCATATCAATACCCACCTGCCCAAATACGGCACGCTTGGCTGCTGCAACAAAACGGTTACCCGGTCCGGTAATCTTGTCAACACGCGGAACAGTTTCTGTACCATAAGCAAGTGCAGCTACTGCCTGTGCTCCGCCAATAGTAAATACCCGGCTTACCCCGGCAAGGAATGCAGCGGCAAGTACCAGAGGATTTAATTCACCATCTGGTGCCGGTACTACCATAATTATTTCGGATACTCCTGCTACATGTGCAGGGATCGCATTCATCAGAACAGAGGAAGGATAAGAGGCCAAGCCACCCGGAACATAAATACCGACCCGATCTAGTGGAGTCACTTTCTGGCCTAAGGTATTGCCCAATTCATCTATATAAGACCAGCCATCCTGTTTCTGTGCCTGATGAAAGGCACGAATCCGATCCGCTGCCATCTCTAAAGCATCACGTACCTGCGGCTCTAAATTTTCAAATGCTGTTTTTAACTGTGCTTGAGTCAGTTCAAGTTCAGAAAACTGATGCGCTGGATGTCGATCGAACTGTTGAGTGAGTTTAAGAACGTGAGCATCACCATGTTGACGCACATCAGCAATGATCTGGTCTACAGTTTTTAAAAGTTCAGGGTCACTAACTGTCTCAAAAGCTAACAAGTCTGCAAAAGCTTGCTTGAAGTTTTGATCTTGAGTCGATAAACGTCGCATCAATTTACCCACAAGGTCTATGTAAAACTTTAGTTTACCTGTTTTCTACGAACTTGTGGGTAGGAATCGCTCTTGTATTCAAGGACTTTTATTGAAAATAACTTTTGCTAAGATTGATGAAGTTTCAAATTTGCGGTAAAACCAATTAAGGTATAAAAAAACCGTCCTTGAGGACGGTCTTAGATAACAAATATTTTATGGGCTCATTTGCTGGCGTGCTTCTACTGCTTTTTCCAGCTGCGCAATAATTGGATTGAGCAATGCCTGCTTACGTTTAAAGCTAGCTTTATTAACAATGAGACGTGAAGACACTTTACAGATTTCTTCGAGTGGCTCCAAACCATTAGCTCGCAAGGTATTGCCGGTATCTACGACATCAACAATATAGTCCCCCAAGCCGACCAAGGGAGCAAGCTCCATTGAACCATAAAGTTTAATTACATCTACCTGCTCCCCCAGACTTGCATAGTACTGGCGAGTCAGATTGACATATTTAGTGGCAATTTTTAAACGTCCTTGCGGACGTTTCATACCAACTTTGCCTGCTGTCATTAACTTGCAGTTAGCAATTTTTAGATCAAGTGGCTCATAAACATGCTGAGCCCCATGTTCCATCAACACATCTTTACCAGCAACGCCCAGATCTGCTGCACCATTTTCAACATAGGTAGGTACATCTGAAGCACGTAAAATTAGAATACGTACCTGCTTATGGGTAGTTGGAAAAATTAGCTTGCGAGACTTTTCCGGATCTTCCAGCAGATTAATACCTGCTGTTTCAAGTAAAGGTAATGTTTCTTTTAAAATACGTCCCTTACTCAAAGCCAAGGTTAAACCATGATCAAAATTACCCATTACATCAAAATTTGGATCATCGTTTCTTACTTCACTCATGCACTTACTCGCTTAATCTGGGCACCTAAACTCTGAAGTTTAGCCTCAACATTCTCATAGCCCCGGTCAATATGATAAATACGGTCAACGATGGACTCCCCTTCAGCTGCCAGCGCGGCCAATACCAGAGAGAATGAAGCCCTCAGATCTGTAGCCATGACCGGAGCTGCTGATAATTTTTCAACTCCTGTCACGACGGCATCGTTACCTTCCACCTGTATATTGGCTCCCATGCGTGAAAGCTCAGGCACATGCATAAAACGATTTTCAAAAATTGTTTCACTAATAGTTGCAAAACCATGTCCAATCGCATTAACAGCCATAAGCTGTGCTTGCATATCTGTCGGGAAGTCGGGATGAGGTAAGGTACGGAAACTTACTGCTTTAGGACGTTTATCCTGCATATCCAGTTCGATCCAGTCATCTCCGCGTGTGACTTCTGCACCCATTTCCTCGAACTTATCTAGCACTGCCTCAAGTAATGTCGGGTCTGTATGGGTCGTCTTAACCTTACCCCCAGTAATCGCGGCAGCAGCCAGATATGAACCGGTTTCAATACGGTCAGCTACTACAGCATATTCACAGCCTTGCAAAGATTCTACGCCTGTAATCACCAACGTATCTGTATCTACACCTTCAATCTTGGCTCCCATTTTAATGAGCATATTAGCCAAATCTGTAATTTCCGGCTCACAAGCAGCATTACGCAGTGTAGTCACACCTTCTGCCAGTACTGCTGCCATTAAAATATTTTCTGTACCGCCTACTGTAACCATATCAAAGGTAATATCTGCACCTTTTAAACGGCCATCTACTTTGGCATTAACATAGCCATTTTCAACTTCAATATGTGCGCCCAATGCTTCGAGTGCCTTGAGATGCTGGTCAACCGGACGCGATCCGATTGCACAGCCACCCGGTAGGGAAACCTGAGCACTGCCATAACGGGCTACCAATGGCCCAAGCACTAAAATAGAGGCACGCATCGTTTTAACCAGCTCATAAGGTGCAAACTGATTAT
Source organism: Acinetobacter sp. 1294596 (assembly GCF_000582925.1). Taxonomy (NCBI): domain Bacteria; kingdom Pseudomonadati; phylum Pseudomonadota; class Gammaproteobacteria; order Moraxellales; family Moraxellaceae; genus Acinetobacter; species Acinetobacter sp. 1294596. Next base: position 27,875 of record NZ_JFCC01000037.1, read on the forward strand.
TTAAGGTAGAGGTATCTGCCTTGACTGTATCACCACTGTAGCTGATGCTAATTCCTAGACCGGCAATCAGTTCTACCAGCGTATTTACATCTTTTAAGTTAGGAACATTGGTCAGTGTAATAGGTGTTTCGGCAAGAATAGTGGCGGCAAGTAAAGGTAAAGCTGCATTCTTTGCACCCGAAATACGTACTTCACCCTGGAGCTTGATACCGCCATTAATTACAAATTTATCCATTTAAGTCTTAAGCTCCGAACAGGCTTGCTTTGCGCCACTCTTCTTTGGTCATTGCGCGAATAGTGACCGCGTGCACTTCACCGCTCGCGATATAGGAATTTAGAGGAGCATATATTGCCTGCTGACGAGCAATTGTACGTTTACCTTCAAACTGATCATCAACAATACGAAGATCAAATTTTCCCGCCTGTCCGCTCACAGCAACTTCTGCCTCTGGAAAAGCAGCTTGTAGAATCTCAGTGAGCTGTTCACTATTCATTGTAAAAACCTCTTGTAAGACTGACGGTGTAAAAACCAGATATATTACTATAACTCTAAAGGAATAATGCAGTTGGCCTGTAAAATTTACACATGAAAAAAAAGAGGTATTAAACCTCTCTTTTAAACTGTTTCGTTAAATTGCTAAAGGTTGATAACTACATTGCAACTTTCTATGTTTATAAAGCTGTCTTTTTATTTTTTCTGATAATTTCTTAATAGAAGTATACATATCATCTGCACAAGCCTGTGCAAATAGCTCAATTCCAGGTAAACGGATAATCGCTTCAGCCTTATGGTTAGCACTACCTTTTTTTGAACGCTTGGTAACTTCATGATCTTTACTAAGCTTGACCTGCATACTATTTACCTGGTCAAGATGCTGAGTCAGCTGATTAAACTTGAAACGGATATCCTGCTCTATTGCAGGGGTAATCGTTAAATGGTGGCCACGAATGGTAATTTGCATAATTCTATTCCTCACCTCGTTTCAGGCTTTAAAGTCAGAACAGGGATAGTCTAATGACAGAAAATAGAATTCTGTTAAATTATATCAAACCATTCCTGCCTCTCCTCTAAATCAAAATGAAAGTTTCACTATGCTGTCATAATGAACTATTAGAATAGCTCGACTAAAAACTAGATCAAGACCTTTCGGTCAGAAGACGACGGAATATTTAAAGATTCACGATATTTTGCTACTGTCCTGCGTGCTACATCAATCCCTTCTTCTTTAAGTAAATTCGTAATGGAATTATCAGACAAGGGTTTACGGGGATTCTCATTTGAGACTAGTTTTTTAATCATGGCACGAATTGCAGTTGAAGAAGCCTCGCCCCCTGAGGTGGTGCCTACGTGACTTGAAAAGAAATACTTAAGCTCAAACAGGCCACGTGGAGTCAGCATATATTTGTTACTTGTGACCCGGGATACAGTTGACTCATGCAGCTGTACTTCTTCAGCGACCTCTCTCAAAATGAGGGGTTTCATGCCCTCTGCCCCAATTTCAAAAAAAGTCCGCTGATGTTCAACAATACAGCTGGCTACTTTTAATAAAGTTTTATGCCGCTCATCAATACTTTTAATAAAATTTTTTGCCTCATATAACTGATCTTTTAAATAATTATTATCGGTACTTTGATCAGCGCGCCGAATCATACCAGCATAAAAAGAATTAATACGCAGTTTAGGTAAAATATCGGTATTTAGCTGAACATGCCAAATCTGGTCCTTCTTAGATACAATTACATCAGGAATCTGATAATTAGATGATTCATCCTCAAATTCTATACCGGGATAAGCTTTTAAAGTTTTAAGCATATTAATTGCTGACTTTAAACGTTCAGTATTCAACCCTGTCTGTTTTAATAGCTTGCCAAGATCATTAGCAATCAGTAAATGATAATGCTCCAGCAATATCAAAGCATCCTGAATAACTGGCACAGAGGGTAAAGCTTCAAGCTGAATCCTAAGACATTCTGCCAGATTACGTGAGCCTGCACCCAAAGGATCAAGCCGCTGAATATGCTTGAGTACCACATAAACCTCATCATCCTCTACTTCTTCTTCATGACCCATTTCTGCAAGTAAATTCTGAACAGAAGCAGTAATTTCTTCAATTTCAGCTTCAAGAAAGCCTCGTTGGTCTAAAGAATCAACTAAACAATAGGCAATTAACTGATCAATCTGGGAAAAATGTAAAAGGTTAATTTGCTCAAGCAAATGCTGTTTTAAACTTAAAGATTTATGATTATTGTCCTCTTGTTCCTGAAACTCAGGAATCTCAAGCGCGGTAGACTGGTGAATATAAACTTCATCCCAATGAGTATCTACTGGTAGCTCTTCAGGTAAATGATCTGCATTTAGACTCTGATCAAGCTCATGAATATCTGTATTATTAGAATTTGATAGGGTAGAAATTGAATTTTCATCATCTATTTGTTCAAGTAAAGGATTACTTTCTAACTGAAGCTGGATTTCTTGTTCGAGTTCCAAACTAGATAACTGAAGTAAACGGATGGCTTGTTGTAATTGGGGAGTAAGGGATAAACTATTTGCAACTTTAAGCCCAACCGACAACTTCATAATATCCCATCCTTACTTTATCATATAAAATTAATGCAATTTTTATGCCTTTTTTAATTTTTATAGCATATTTTTATTATAAAACATACAATTTATTTTTTAGGATAGCCAGCTAATTAAAAAATTTTAAACTCTTAAGCAGCTTAAATAGATCAGCTATTGCCAGCACTGCTATGGCTAACTCTCTTTCTTTTTTAAATCCCACGCATAAAAAAAGCCCCCTCACATGAGGGGGCTTTTTAGAATAATGAGCTGGCGATGACTTACTCTCACATGGGTAACCCCACACTACCATCAGCGCTAAGAGGTTTCACTTCTGAGTTCGGGAAGGGATCAGGTGGTTCACTCTTGCTATGGTCGCCAGCACAACTGTTGATGGACTTGTTCGGGTCTGATTTAACTGCGGTGCAGTATGTGCCGTACTTTGGTCCAAATGAGTTATTAACAGCGGGCAGATCTGGGTCTGAATTGTATGTTCTAGCATAGGGCTGAATCAAGGGATATTGCATATTTATGAATCGATTGATGCTTTGTATACAACTGTTTGGGTGTTGTATAGTCAAGCCTCACGAGCAATTAGTATTGGTCAGCTTCACATATCACTATGCTTCCACATCCAACCTATCAACGTCCTGGTCTTGAACGGCTCTTTAGGTGACATAAAGTCACGGGGAAATCTTATCTTGAGGTAGGCTTCCCGCTTAGATGCTTTCAGCGGTTATCCCTTCCGAACATAGCTACCCGGCGATGCGACTGGCGTCACAACCGGTACACCAGAGGTTCGTCCACTCTGGTCCTCTCGTACTAGGAGCAGATCCTCTCAAATTTCCAGCGCCCACGGTAGATAGGGACC
>NZ_JFCC01000038.1:0-31139 GCF_000582925.1 Acinetobacter sp. 1294596
CTGGTTGCCTCTTTAGATGGCTCTGACAAGTCAGATAAAATTAAAGAGCTGGTCAATGAAATTGCCGCCCTGTCTGATCAGGTGACTGCACGCCTTGATGGCCAGCACAGCCGCCGCCCAAGCTTTGGTGTGGCCAAAGTGGGCGAGCAGCCCCGGGTATTCTTTGCCGGCCTGCCGATGGGGCATGAGTTCACCTCGCTGATTCTGGCCCTGTTGCAGGTTTCCGGATACGCTCCCAAAGTCTCTGACGAGGTACTGGCACAGATTAAAGCGCTCAACCTGACTGCTGACTTTGAAGTATTCGTGTCACTGAGCTGTCATAACTGTCCGGATGTGGTGCAGGCCCTCAACCTGATTGCCATCTATAACCCGGGCACCACTGCCACTATGATTGACGGGGCCTTCTTTCAGGAAGAAGTCGAACAGCGCAAGATCATGGCGGTTCCAATGCTGTTCCAGAACAGCCAGCACATCGGTCAGGGACGTATGACCCTGGAAGAGATTATTGCCAAGCTGGACAGCGGTGCGGCGGCCAAAGATGCAGAGAAACTTAATGCCAAGGCAGCCTTTGATGTCCTGGTGATTGGTGGTGGTCCGGCCGGGAATACTGCTGCCATCTATGCAGCGCGTAAAGGTATCCGTACCGGGATCGTGGCTGAACGCTTCGGTGGACAGGTGATGGACACCATGGATATTGAAAACTTTACCTCGGTCACCAAAACCCAGGGGCCAAAGTTTGCTGCGGCCATGGAAGAGCATGTGCGTGAGTATGAAGTCGACATCATGAACCTGCAGAAAGTTGCCAGCATTAAAGGTGCAGAAGAAACGGTCAGTGGTCTGGTTGAAGTGACTCTGGACAATGGCGCCCGACTGGAATCTAAAACAGTGATTCTCTCTACCGGTGCACGCTGGAGACAGATGAATGTACCGGGCGAGCAGGAATATGCGACCCGTGGTGTTGCCTACTGCCCGCACTGTGACGGTCCGCTGTTCAAGGGCAAACGGGTGGCAGTGATTGGTGGCGGTAACTCCGGGGTTGAGGCAGCGATTGATCTGGCCGGTATTGTTGAGCATGTGACCCTGCTTGAGTTTGCTGATACTTTACGTGCAGATCAGGTATTGCAGGACAAGCTGGCGAGCCTGCCGAACACGACAGTAATCAAGTCTGCGTTGACTACCGAGGTGGTGGGAGACGGCTCACAGGTGACTGCGCTGCGTTATCAGGACCGGGTATCTGGAGAGGACAGGGAAATTGAACTGGCGGGTATCTTTGTACAGATTGGTCTGCTGCCGAACACTGACTTTCTGAAAGGGTCAGAAGTCGAGCTGAGTAACCGCGGTGAGATTGTGGTGAACGAGCGTAACGAGACCAACGTAAAAGGTGTATTTGCGGCGGGGGATTGTACAACGGTACCGTACAAGCAGATCATCATTGCTACAGGTGAAGGTGCAAAAGCGTCGCTCTCTGCTTTTGATTACATTATCCGCTCCGGTCAGTAACCAGATAAACTGAGGGACTCCAGTTTCTCAGCTTGATAATTTTATTTATGTTTTACCTCTTTACGGAATCTGGTCTCGCTAACAGCCAGGTTCCTTTTTTATATTCAATACATTAAGAATAAAAACAGAAAAGCCAAAATGCCCCCCACACTTTGGCTTTTATCTGTTGTATAGCTTTGGCTATAAATCTCTATTTTTAGTATTTAGGGTTTTATTCGTTTTGCTTTTTAAACAGGTTCAGATATTTAAATTTTTCCAAAAGCTGTTCCTGAGTTTCTATATATTGAGGATTAGGCTCGATACAATCAATTGGACAGACAGCCATACAGGTTTCCTGTTCATAAAATCCTACACATTCAGTACAGCGTTCTGCATCAATTTCATAGATTTTTATACCCTCATAAATAGCATCGTTCGGGCATTCTGGTAGACACATATCACAGTTAATACATTGCTGCGTAATATGAAGAGCCATATTATTCTGCTGTATATGCTAATGAGGCGGCAGAGATATCTACAGCCGAGTTTGGAAGATTACGAATGAGCAGGGCATATTGTATATCGACTTCTGCTGGTATAGGAATCTCGACAATATGTCCTGAACCTTTAGCCTCCATAATCAGGTTCCCATTTTTATCTTTTATTTCAGCCAGAGTAAAAGTGATATTACCTCGCGTAGTCATCAACTCTAAAGAATCGCCCACCGTAAAACGGTTTTTTACATCAATCTGGATGTAATCACCATTACGCTCCAAAACTTCACCACAGAACTGCTGATGATCGAAGCGAGATGAGCCAGTGGTATAATTTTGATATTCACTATGTACATGTCGACGCAGAAAGCCTTCAGTATATCCCCGGTTGGCCAGACCTTCTAACTGTGTAAATAGTGATGTATCAAAAGGTCGACCTGCCAGTGCATCATCAATCGCTTTGCGATAGATCTGGGCAGTGCGTGCACAGTAAAAATAAGATTTAGTACGACCTTCGATCTTGAGAGAATGTACACCCATTTTAGTTAGCCGTTCTACATGCTGTACCGCACGCAAATCTTTCGAGTTCATAAAGTAGGTGCCATGTTCATCTTCTTCTGCTGCAAACATATCTTCTTCATTGCGCTGTAACAGTACGGGCTCTTTAATCTGTTGCTGGCCAAGCATATGTTGCTGGTCTACTTCAGTCTTGTTACAGCAACCTTTAGGCAGATCTTGTAGAGCAATTATGTCACCTGTTTCATCTTCAATAGCATTATAAATTTTATACTCCCAGCGACAGGCATTGGTACATGCACCCTGGTTTGCATCACGCTTATTCATATAACCAGACAGCAGGCAGCGGCCTGAATAAGCCATACACAGGGCACCATGTACAAAAACCTCAATTTCCATATCGGGTACGTTTTGTTTGATTTCTTCTATTTCTTCAAGAGAAAGTTCACGTGATAAAATCACGCGCGTAAGCCCCATGGTTTTCCAGAATTTAACAGTCGCCCAGTTTACTGCATTAGCCTGCACAGAGAGATGAATGGGTATATCAGGAAAATGTTCACGTGCCATCATGATGAGGCCCGGATCGGACATAATGAGTGCATCCGGGTTCATGGCAACTACAGGTGTCAGATCACGTATAAAATTTTTAAGCTTGCTATTATGTGGCTGAATATTCACGACTACATAAAACTTTTTGCCTAACTGATGTGCCTCTTCAATACCTGTTTTTAGGTTGTCATGATCAAATTCGTTGTTACGAACACGCAGACTGTAACGTGGTTGACCTGCATAGACTGCATCTGCGCCATAGGCAAAAGCATAACGCATATTTTTAATTGAGCCGGCAGGAGAGAGAAGTTCAGTAACGTAAGAGAGAGTCATGGCAATAAAGCAAAAGGCATAAATAAAATATGGCTTTATTGTATGGATTTGAAAAAAGGATTCAACCCAGTAAAACAGTTGGGATTTTTAGAATTATCAGGTTAAGAAAGCTTCTGATTTAAGTCTGGCGAATGAAATCTTAAATTTTAGTAGAAAGTTTTTTTATAATAAAAACCGGGCATTATCGCCCGGTTTTTTATTTAACTCATCTTATTTTTCAACAAAAGCCCGTTCAATAACGTAATCGCCCATTTCACCCATACGCGGCGATTCCTTCAGGCCATGCTGATCTAGCAAACCGGCAACATCACGCAGAAAGTGCGGACTGCCGCATAGCATTGCACGGTCATCTTCACGATTAAATGCGGGCAGATTTAAATCTTCAAAAATTTTCCCAGATTCGATCAGAGCGGTTAAACGGCCTTGAGTTTTGAACTCTTCACGAGTTACAGTCGGGTAGTACACCAGTTTATCTTGAATACCTAAGTCCTGGAAAAACTCATTATTTGGTAATTCATCTAAAATCAGGTCCTGATAAGCCAGTTCAGAAATGTAACGTGTACCATGTACAACAATAACTTTCTCAAAGCGTTCATAAGTTTCAGGATCACGAATAACAGACAGGAAGGGAGCTAGGCCAGTTCCTGAGGAAAGTAGCCATAGATTTTTGCCTGGCAGCAGATCATCAAGTACCAGTGTACCTGTCGGCTTGCGTGAGACCAGAATCTCATCACCCACCTGAACTTTCTGCAAAATTGAAGTAAGTGGACCATCTTGTACTTTAATCGAGAAAAATTCCAGTTCTTCTTCATAGTTTGCACTGGCGATAGAATAAGCTCGCATTAATGGCTTGCCATTGACTTCAAGTCCAATCATCACAAACTGCCCATTTTTAAAACGTAGACTCGGATCACGAGTTGTTTTAAAACTAAATAGTGTGTCATTCCAGTGGTGAACGTGAGTAATCTTTTCGACGTTAAACGCAGCCATTAAAGGTCTCAATTATCTATCAAATTAAACAGCTTGCTATTCTAATCTAAAAACATTCTCGATAAACTGAATATATTTAATTGTGTTTATAAGCAAAAGTGATGAAGCCTACTGTATCACTCCCTATTATCGGGTATATGAAATCTCCCTATCAGGAAAAGTTTGGAATACCGCGCCAGCCCAATCTGGTTCAGATTGAATCCTATATTGATATGTTACCTCCCTATAATGATCTGCTGGCATTTGCAGGTATTGAGGCGTTTAGCCATCTATGGCTGGTATGGCAGTTCCATGACAATAAATCTCAGGACCAGACTGATAAGTTTAGGCCTCAAGTGCGTCCACCACGTCTAGGGGGTAATAAAAAGCTTGGGGTGTTTGCAACCCGAAGTATGTACCGTCCAGCGCCAGTGGGCCTGTCAGTGGTACAGCTTAAAGAAGTAAAAAAAGTGGGCAAAGCACTGCGAGTTTATGTTACCGGAAGCGATCTGCTTGATGGCACCCCTGTTCTCGATATCAAACCCTATATTCACTATTCAGATGCTATTCCCCATGCACAGAGCGGTTATGCACAGGAAGAGCCACTTCGCAAAGAAGTAAGCTGGACGGAAGAGGCTTTAATAAAACAGCAAGTGCTTGAGCTGAGCGATCAACTTATTCAGGAGTTAAATGATGTTTTATCATTTGATCCACGTCCGGCTTATCAGGAAGATCCTGAACGTATTTATAAGATGAAGTTTGCTTGTCTTGATATTAGCTTTAGCGTACAGGCAGAGCAGATTATTATTATTGACCTTGTCTAAAATTAGTTCAGATTGGATTTGATACGGCGTTTATGTTCAAACATCTTCTGATCGGCTTCTGTGACAGCAGTCAATAAGCCTTTAGAGGGATGCCGCATAACATAGCCGACAGCGGCACTAACGCCACCTTCTTCCAGTGCTTTTAACATCCGCTGCAATAGAAGTTCTGCGCCTGCCTGGTTGTTCTCAATACTGAGAATACCAAATTCATCACCGCCAAGCCGAGCAACAATATCATTGCTACGGGCATTATTCTTTAATATCTCAGCAGCCTGTCGAATAAAACGGTCTCCTGCTACATGCCCCAGGTTGTCATTTACTTCTTTTAGACCGTTCAGATCAATGATAAAGACCGCAGCAGGATGTCCATGCCGTTTACAGCGTTCTTCTTCTGCATTGACCAGCCGGTCCCATGCCCGACGGTTATATAAACCGGTCAGTACATCACTTAAAGCTTCAACCTGTAGACGCTCATACTGGCGGATCTGCTCATTTTCACGTAGTTCAACCTGTAAAATCCGACTAAGCAGCCCACCGAAAACTTCAATCAGGTCAGCATCATGGATAATTGAATCAGGTTTGGGGTAAGGATCAATGGCACAGAGTGTACCAAACAGACTGCCATCTTCATTAAGCAACGGCTGGCCAATATAAGCTCTGATACTGACTTGCTTGGCAATAGGCGCCGCTGCATATAAGGGAATATCTTCAGAGCGGGGTACAATTTTAGGAGCATCACCAGTAACCATATGTGCACAAAAAGAATCTGCCCAGCGAAAGACCTGACCAGGCCGGATGTCATAACCCGTCGTTTCACTTTGTAAAACAATCCAGTTATCACTTTCCACCCGTGTTATCATCCATAAACTGAAGCCGAAGCGTTTATGCAAATAACTTAATACGGCTTTACCGGCTTCCTGAAAACTTCCGAAATTCGCATTGCTCATCCATTGAACCTATAGTGTAAATACCTGGCGAAGAGTTAGTTATTCATTTAATTTAAAGTATTTTATTTAATTAAAAAACTGGTATTAATGATTTTAAAATAATCTAAGTATAATAATAATTGAAGTTTAAGGCAGAAGTGATAATATTTTGTCTTACAAGATTAACACTTTACTTCTAAAAGCTTTTTATATCTTTAAAAAATAATATTTTTTATATTAACTATAAACAATCTATTAATTTTATATAGCCCTGTACTGCATCAGAAAATAACTCTGTTATAGTATTTAAGGATGCAGGGGATATAATAGTGAAGTTTAATTTTGAAATAGATACGGTCTGGTGCCTGGACCATTTACAAAAAGACGGCCGGATTACCGAGCGCGACAAACATTTGGTTCAGACCACCCAGCGGCAAAAACAGCATTTTAAATGGCATCCCCTGCAATGGATTGCAAATTTTAATCTCAAAGATCAACAGCATCCATTGTTATCCCTGACATTAACTCGCTTATGCCAATGGCTGGCCGAAAAAGCTGAAATTCCTTTCTATGTTATTGATACTTTAAAAGCAGATGTAACTGCACTACTGGAATCATGTCGCAGGAATTTGCTGTTAAAAATCATATTTTAGCAGTAGAGGTTCAGGCAGATCAGGTATTGATTGGTACAGACCAGCCTTTTATGACTGAATGGATTACTAATCTTGAACGAAGCTTAAAGCCTAAAAAAATCCAGCAAGTGCTCCTTAACCCTGAACAGTTGCAGCGGTATCTAGTGGAATACTATCAGGTTAGCCGCGCGGTCAGCTCTTCTCAGAAAAGCAGCACACACGATCGTACTAATAAAGGCGTAGAGGCACTCTTACAACTGGGTGATACTCAGAATCCTGATGCTAATGACCAGCATATTGTAAAATTGGTGGACTGGATTTTACAGTTTGCATTTGAGCAGGGAGCCAGTGATATTCATCTGGAACCACGTAAAGATAACGGCAAAATCCGCTTTCGGATAGATGGGGTATTGCATACGATTTACAACATGCCGGCCAGTACACTGACGGCAGTAATTTCCCGGTTAAAAATTTTGGGGCGTCTGAATGTTGCTGAAAAGCGCAAACCGCAAGATGGCCGTCTGAAAACGCGTACACCTAAAGGCCAAGAAACGGAACTGCGCTTATCGACCTTACCTACGGCGTTTGGGGAAAAACTGGTTATGCGGATTTTTGACCCTGAAGTCTTGGTCCGTAGCTTTCAGCAATTGGGTTTTGAAGGGCGTCTGCTTAATGCATGGCAGGAAATGACTCAGCATAGTCACGGTATTATACTGGTGACTGGACCGACCGGTTCAGGGAAAACCACAACGCTATATTCTTCCCTCAAACAGCTGGCAACCGAACAGGTTAATGTCTGTACCATAGAAGACCCGATCGAGATGCTGGAGCCAAGCTTTAACCAGATGCAGGTTAATCATGGAATTGACCTGGGTTTCGCAGACGGGGTACGTGCCCTGATGCGACAAGACCCTGATATTATAATGGTTGGTGAAATCCGAGATCAGGATACAGCCAATATGGCAATTCAGGCAGCCTTAACTGGACATCTGGTTTTGTCAACTTTGCATACCAATGATGCGCCTTCTAGCTTAACCCGTTTACATGATCTCGGTGTGCAGCCTTTTTTGACTTCAGCCACAATCTTAGGCGTATTGGCTCAGCGTTTGGTTCGTACCTTATGCCCTCACTGTAAAGAAAAGGGGCAAATTAATGAACATCAATGGGAACATTTAACTTTTGACTATATTATGGAAGTTCCAGATACAGTTTATCAGGCAGTGGGCTGTGAAGTCTGTCGTAATACGGGTTATAAAGGCCGAATAGGTCTTTATGAGTTTATGCCAGTAAGTCTGGCACTCAAACAGCAGATCAGTCTTGATGCATCGCTCGATCAGATTCGTCAGCAGGCCAAAAAAGAAGGGGTGGAGCCATTGCGTATTGCAGGCGCCCGGAAGGTAATTGCAGGCTTAACCACACTCGAGGAAGTATTACGGGTAGTGCCTTTAAATTAATAAAATAATTTTTGTTTTCTTAAGATTCAATTCATCTTCAGCTGTTTTAATACTCTTATTCGATAATGAGTAAATAAACGAGGTAAAGTGCGTATGAATATAGCGAAACTGGCTTTGTTAACAGGTGCTCTAAGTATTGGTGGCGTGGCTATGGCAAATACTGCCGTGAATCATGCAGCAATCAAAACGGCCCAGGTTACTACGGTAAAACAGGCACTGACCGCAAAAGATGATACCCGTGTGCAATTACGTGGTCAGGTGGTAAAAGCCTTAGGCGATGAGAAATATCAATTCCGTGACCGGACTGGCACAATTACTACCGATATTGATGATGAATTATGGCAAGGTAAACCTATTTCTCCAACTACAACCGTAACATTGACCGGCGAAGTTGATATCGACTATAAACCGACTAAACGTGTAGAAATTGATGTAGATTCAGTGAAATTTTAAAGTTTTTAAGCTGTAGTTGTTTCGTGTTTTGTTAATCCTCCTTAGAAACCACATTACTTGCCATTTTAGTAATGTGGTTTTTTTATTGGGCTTTGAATATTTCAACTTTTCAGGGCACTATCAAGATACATAAAAACAGAGATATAAAATAAGGATGAGAATTTTACTGGTTGAAGATGATACCTCTCAAGGTGAAAGTATAAAGACCTGGCTGGAACTGGACGGTTATAGTGTAGATTGGGTAGAGCGGGGAGATTATGCGATGACTGCTCTTAAACAGCACGACTATGAATGTATTTTGCTCGACCGGGGGTTGCCTTATGCCAGTGGTGATGAAATTTTAAAGACCCTGCGACAACATCAGGCCCAGACTCCTGTTATTTTTCTGACAGCCCGTGACAGTATCAGTGACCGGGTAGAAGGTTTAGACCTCGGTGCCAATGATTATCTGGTCAAGCCATTTAGCCTGGAAGAACTTTCAGCACGTATACGTAGCCAGATGAGAAACCTGCAAGCGGGACAAAGCCAGACATTGATATGGAATAATATTTGTCTGGATCCGAAAGCGAAAACCGTACAGCAGGAGGGCGAAAGCCGTGACCTGACAGCCAGAGAATTCCAGATTTTGTATAAGTTGATGCAACATCCGAATCATGTGGTGACACGTGAACAGCTGGAAGAGTCGATTTACGCTTGGGGGGATGAAGTCGAAAGTAACGCCATTGAAGTCTATATTTATCAATTACGCAAAAAGTTAGGTAGCCAAACAATCAGGACTATTCGTGGTTTAGGTTACCGTATGGGCGAAGCCTGAATGAATACAAAGCCAGATTCTTTACAGTCTCAACTCATCCGTACTACTATGCTGGGCAGTATTTTGGCGGGACTGCTGGCCTTTTTGCTGTTGATTGGTATTGCTGTTTATCATGCCATGCAGGTTCATGACGAGATTATGGACGAACTCGCAGATACATTGTTGGTTTCTGATTTGTCTGCGAATTCGGGACAGCTTGACGAACTGAGTAATGAATTTGATATTCAGTATCAACTAAACTGGCAAGGGCGTACGCTGGCCCATTCTACCCACTTACAGCAACAGCTTTTTAACGACCTGCCACAAGATTTTGGACTGGTCTGGAAAAATGGTCACTTGTGGCGTAGCTATGCGGCGCAGACTAATGATAAACAGTTGAAGGCTGAACTGATCCAGCCCTTGGCTGTTCGTTTTAAGGATATTATCAGAAGTATTCTGATTTACGCTGTTGTATTGTTGCTGGTGTGGCTGGTTCAATGGCTATGGAGTCATTTTGGTATACAGCGGCAGCTGCGGTCCTTAAAAAAGCTCAGTCGAACGATTGCCCAGAAGTCACCATCCGATTTACAACCTATTGAACAACAGCCGTTGGTACAGGAGATTGAACCTGTTATAAATTCGCTGAATCAGTTATTGAGCCGGCTGGATCGAGCATTGACTGCCGAGCAACGCTTCACAGCCGATGCATCCCATGAATTGCGTTCACCCTTATCTGCAATTGCCATGCGTTTACAGGTTTTAAAACGTAAATATAGCCATATTCCTGAACTTGTTCCTGACTTGTTAGCTATTCAGAATGATGTTACCCGTAGTACCCGGGTGTTGGAAAATTTGTTATTACTGGCCAGACTTGACCCTGCTGCACATCAGCAGATGCCTGGTAGTCTGCTACAGCTCCAGCCACTTATTGATGAGGTTGTATGCTCACTGGAACTTTTTGCACAGGAGCGTCAAGTAAGTATTCATCAAATAGCTGCATTACCACACGCAGAAATATATGGAAATCAGGAACTCTTATTTACCTGTATCCGTAACCTGATTGATAATGCAATCCGCTATGCACCTGAACACGGTGCGGTTTATATCACCTTAAAAGACGAGCAGCATCACTACCGGTTAATAATTGAAGATAACGGAGCAGGGGTAGATTCAAATACTTTAGAGCGTTTAGGCGAGCGTTTCTTTCGTGGATTAGGTACACGAACATCAGGCTCAGGTCTAGGCCTGTCTATAGCGCGAAAAATTATGGAACTACATAGAGGCTATATCGAATTTACCCCTTCAGACTATGGTGGTTTAAAGGTTACCTTATTATTTTTAAAAGCTCATCAGATAGAATACAAATAAAAAAACAGTATGGGAGAGCCATACTGCCTGTTTCCACGTTTATTATTTTTTGAAGCTGTAAATAGTTATTTGGTTAGAATTAAACGATTGTTGCGAGTCAGACGTAAGCGGTACTCTTCACCCGCATGCATAATACGGATTTCACGCCCGAGTGCAAAAAGATTGCTGGATTGTAACATTGGCAGAGAAGTGCTGGCTTGAGTCTGGCGTGCAAATAGGTTGAATGGTGCGTTCATTTGTTATAGCTCCGTGGTGTGCGAGAATTCAAATAAATGATAATCATTATCGAATGAGTCTGTCAAATAGAATTTTAAGAATTTATAAACTTCTTATTTTTGCTTACACTAAGTAAAAGCTTATCTCGGATTATTCAATGTCTAAGCCTATCGTGCATGTTGCTGTCGCTTTATTGTTTCATCGTTCAAAAGTATTGGTTGGCTGGCGAGAAGCTAAGCAGCACCAAGGTAACAAGTATGAGTTTCCAGGTGGAAAAGTTGAAGGGAATGAAACTCCTGAAGAAACCTGTCGGCGTGAAATTTATGAAGAAGTCGGGGTTGGCTTGAGTGACTGGCATCCTTTTAGCCTGATCTGTCATGAATATGACGATATTACAGTACATTTGCATCTGTTCTTTGCACATGTACCAGAGGAGATGTTAAACCAGATTCAGAAACCATGGGCTTGGTACACACGTGAACAATTACAAACACTTGATTTTCCAGCTGCTAATCAGCCAGTGATTGAGCGGTTATATTGGCCACATTCAATCAGGATTGGTACAGCACTTTCAGCGATAGAGCAATTAGCTCAAGATATGCTCTTTTACTGGCGGCCTGAACAGGCTGAAATTGATAAAAATTGGCTTTTGGAATATAGCATTCAGCAACTAAATAAATTAATAGTGCCTTATCAAGTCTGGCGGTCTCTTAATGTTGAACAGCAACATCACATCGCTGCTGTACATTTAAAACAGTCTGAACAGATGTCTCTGAAAAAAGGCGAACTATGTATTGGGATTCGTTATATTGCTGCCTGCCATGATGCTGCTTCAGTACAGCATGCTGTTCAAATCGGGTGCGAGGCTGTACTTATTAGCCCTGTACAGGCTACTCCGACTCATCCAGAAGCACCAGCATTAGGCTGGGATGCATTTGCAGAACTTGCTCATCAGGCCGATGTGCCCGTTTTTGCTCTAGGCGGATTGTCTAGAGAGGATCTGGAGTGTGCCCGGCAGTACGGCGCCTATGGTATTGCCGGAATCCGTCATATTTAAGTAAAGAAACCAGTTTAAACAGGTCAAGAAGCTAGAATGTATTCAAAGCTGTTTTGGCTTCTTGAATGCTTTTACTGTTTTTCTGAGATTGAGCCGCTTTTAAGATATTTAACCAGAGCTGCTTTTTCATTGCATTACTCTGTGCATAGCTTAAGCCCCGGCGAGCCAGTGCTTCCGCATTAGCTGGCTTGTTTTGTCTATTAGCAATCATTGAAAGATACAAGAAGGTTTCAGCGGACTGAGGGGCCAGTCTTTGTGCCTGCAATGCATAGCTTTCAGCCTGAGACCATTGGCCCTGTTTATAAGCAGTTTGTGTCTGCAGCATCATTTTCCGGAATACAGGAAGTTCACGACCATCCTTGAACTGCTGTTGAACCTTTTGCTCAGGCACCACTATTTGCACCTTCTGGCGTTTAATTTCTTCCGGTTCATACGGAGTAATTTTTACGCCCGAAGGTGTAGCCTGCACTTCAGGAACAGGTCTTGGTGCCGGTTTCTGTTCTTCAGGCTGAGGTAGAGGCGCCGTCTGACAGCCAGCCACTCCAAGCAATGCTAAGGCAAATATGCCAGGTTTTATATGATTCACAAATTTTCTCTATAGCATTTAATTTTCATAACTTCCGCTTGAGATGATTCGGCCTTCAGAAGACGGTAACGTCTGTTCCATTTCAGTCTCGCTTTCACGGATATAGTTTTCGATACTATCTTCTTCAGGCGCAGATGCGTCGTTATGTTCGGTATCAGGTGTGTAAACTGGTTCGACCTGATAATGTGAAAGGCCACAGGCAGTAGCTCGGCGTGGTACTGTATGACGCAGTATAGGAATGTACATGGCACCTTCACAGCCCTGAGCAGATAAATAACCGGTAGCGCGGTCAATCCAGTGCCACTGTACATTATCAGTCTGGCGCAGATTGACCGGTTCCTGTTTCAACTGTTTCATTACATTAATCCATACCGGCAATGCACCTGTAGAACCAGTAAGGCCCGTTACCTTGTTATTGTCTAGCCCTAGCCATACTACTGCCAGATGATTGCCTGAATAGCCTGCAAACCATGAGTCACGTGTGTCATTGGTGGTACCTGATTTACCGGCCAGTTTAAGGCTGGCTGGAAAACTGTTATATGCAGAACGCCCAGTACCAATGTTCATGACCTGCTGCAGGCCATAGTTTAGAATATAGGCACTCGACGGGTCGATGGTCTGCTGTACATCCAGTCCGTAACGGTCCAATAGCCGGCCATCTGCATCTACTACTGTACGTATGGCACGTGGTGGATATTTGAAACCACCAGTCGCGAAGTTTTCATAAATACTCATGACTTCCATTGGCGACATTTCGACAGCGCCCAAGAAAATAGACGGAAAGGCTGGAATGTTTGAAGTCACTCCAAATTTTCTTAACTGATTGGTAAATGTCGAGAGGCCAAATTCCTGACCAAGTCGTACAGCAGACAGATTATAAGAGTTAGCCAGCGCCTGCATCATGCTGACTACACCATATTCACCACCCGCATAATTCTTGGGTGTCCATTCCTTGCTTTTATCTATTGGAATACTGATAGCAGCATCCTGAATCGAACTGGCCCAGGTATAACGCCCTGACTCAATAGCACTCAGATAGATCACCGGTTTTAAAAGTGATCCTACTTGACGTTTGGCATCAAGAGCCCGGTTAAAGCCAGTGAAATCCTGAGTTGAACCAACAGCAGCTATGAGTTCTCCATTCTCCGGATGAGCAATCAGTACTGCACCCTGCAGGTTTTTTAAACGGCCCGGATTACGCTTGGATAAACGTTCTACAGAATTTTTGAAAGCTGTCTGCACACGGGTCTGGGCAATCGGGTCAAGTGTTGTAAAAATACGCAAGCCTCGATTGGTCAGGTCACCATCCTGATATTCGGTACGTAGCTGACGGCGAACGATATCGAGAAAATCTGGAAATTTGGCTGGTCCTAAAGTTGGCTTGCTAATTACATTTAGCGGGCGGGCACTTTCATCTTCATATTCAGCTTCAGTCAGGTAACCCATCACCTGCATGTTTTTTAGTACTACATTGCGGCGTTTCTTAGCCGCTTCAGGATTACGCCACGGGTTATATAAGGAAGGACCCTGTACCAGGCCTACCAGGAAAGCCTGCTGTGAAATATTCAGTTCACGTAAAGGCAGACCAAAATAGAATTGGGAAGCCAGACCGTAACCATTAATTGAATAATTACCATTCTGGCCCAGATTTACTTCATTCAGGTATGCTTCCAGAATTTCATCTTTGTCATAATGAAGTTCGATGAGCATGGCCATCAGGGCTTCATTAATCTTTCGTTTATAGGTTTTTTCAGGTGACAGGTAAAAGTTTTTAACCAACTGCTGGGTCAGAGTAGATCCACCCTGGCGGCGTCCACCAGTCAGGTTGCTGACCAGCGCCCGGGCAATGCCTCGTACTGAAACACCATGATGATGATAGAAGTTCCGATCTTCAGTCGCAATTAAAGCTTCAATGAGCGGTTTTGGTACACGGTTCAGTTTAATCAGAACCCGGTCTTCATTATGCTGCGGATAAATACCGCCAATCAATAAAGGCTCCAGACGGGTAATACCACTTGTAGCGGGTTTGGTTGTGCGCACTTCGCTGATCTTCTGGTCATTAAAAGTTAATTCCAGAATCTGTTCTGGTTCTACGCTATCACCAAAATCAAAGCCCCGGGTATGGACATATAAAGTATTCCCCTGAGATACATATGAACCTGACTTATTATAACTACTTGCCGATTTATAGCCGAGCAGTTTAAGTTCTTGGGCAAAGTCCTGCTGATTGACCGGGGCATTGGTATAGATTTCCAGAGGGCGAGCAAAAACTTTCGCCGGAATATCCCAGCGCTGTCCTTCAAATTTGTCCCGAATAATATTATCTAAGCGGATTAAATATATTCCAAAGGCGACAAAGCCCCCAATAATAAGCACTGAAAAAATGAGTGCAATCAAGCCAATACCACGTTCAAACTTCATAAACGGAAGACATTACCCAAATAAATTTTGCTAATCATGCGAAGCTTTCACCAATTTTGCAATGCTTAAACTGTGAATAAACCCAAATTAGGAACTTGCTCACTTTTACTGTTGCGGTTTTTGAATGTTTTTTTAAAACAACTTTGATAGTGTTATTATAACCAAGAACCGTAAAGGAGTCCGGCGATCTCGTGCAAATAACACATAAGACTTTTCGTAATATTGGCTTATTAGGACGTCCCGATAAATCCTCTGTTGTAGAGACCTTGTGTTTGATTCATGACCACCTGGTGAGTCGCGGTCTGCATCCGGTATTTGATCAGGAAACTGCACAGCTGGTGCCCTATACAGATCCGCAAACAGTCAGTCGGGCACTGCTGGGTGAAATTGTTGATCTGGTTATTGTCGTAGGTGGAGATGGTTCGCTGCTCCACGCAGCACGTGCTCTGGTCCATCACAATACACCAGTAATCGGTGTTAACCGTGGACGTTTAGGTTTTTTGACCGATATAAAACCCTCTGAAGTAATTTTTAAGCTGGATCAGGTGTTGCGTGGAGAATTCCAGCTAGATCGCCGTTTTCTTCTGGAAATGGAAATTCGGTCACAGGGCAATATCATCTATAATGCAATTGCTCTAAACGATATTGTGCTGCATTCAGGCAAGTCAGTTCATATGATCGATTTCGAGATGAATATTGATGGACAGTATGTCTATCGTCAGCATAGTGATGGACTGATTGTTTCTACACCGACTGGTTCTACAGCTTACGCACTCTCAGGTGGTGGCCCGATTGTACATCCGGGAATGGATGCTATTGTATTGGTGCCAATGCATCCCCATACATTATCATCGCGTCCAATTGTTGTGGGCGGACATAGTGAAATTAAACTGGCTATACGTGAAAATCGTGTGATGCCAATGGTGAGTGCCGACGGTCAGAACAGCGTTTCCCTGAACGTCGGAGATTGCCTGCATATCCGTAAATATCCCTTCAAGTTAAATTTGCTGCATCCACCTGGTTATGACTTTTATATGGCATGTCGTACCAAGCTGGGCTGGAATCAGGATTTTGACTCTTTTCATCAACAGGATTGATCATGAATATTGAACAGATGCTTGCCGTTTTAAATCCTGAGATTGTAGAACGTCTGAGAACTGCCGTTGAAATCGGCAAATGGCCAAATGGCGAGCCACTTACTCAGGAGCAACGTGAAACCTGTCTGCAGGCTGTGATTGCCTGGGAGGTTAAACACCTGCCTGAAGAGGAGCGCACTGGTTATATTAACCGTGGCAGCAAAAAAGAAGATGAGCACTGTGACTCACATGAGCCACAACAGGATGAAGAATTTAAACCGATTCGTTTCGTTTAACTTTATATACAGGCAAAGATAATCCAGTCTTTGTACTTAAAAGCTTTTACTGAGGCCTTAGATTTAAGTCAAAGTAAAAGCTTTTTTATTGTAACTTTCAACTTTCCATACAGACATCAATAATGCTGTCCTCTTCAAAAACCACGCATATTACATATTGGCTAATTTCATCTGGCAAAGAAAAGTCCAGATGGTTTTCATAATATGTCATCTCCTCTATGTCTAGCTCATCATCTGGAAGCGTATTACTTTTAAACTCAAGTTTTTCTACAACTTGAATTAAGCTTGGTTGAGCGGTGTGAAAGTATTTTTGCCAGTAAGATGTCTCAATTTCATCAAGATGATGCTGTATGAACTCTAAAATGGCATTATGAAAAGGATGGGTACTATTTATGGCAGCCTGCTGTAATACAGCGCGTGCAGATAGCTCTTTATTCATGTTTTACTCTTTATTGTTATATATAAATTTTTATAAAAATACTCGGGCGTTATGACTTTGACCTACCAGAATTGGTAAGCCAAAATAATTTTTTTACATTTAGGAAGAGTGCCGTGTAGCCCATAGTTCTTTAGCTTTTAACATGGCTTCGTCATAGGTACTACAAACACTCATCGTATATAAAGCAATTCCCATTGTTTCTGTGACAGCTGTTTCACCATATACATGAGTTTGTTTGCCTTCCCAGACTGCTTTAAATTTCTCCAGATTTAACTCTTCTTCAGCAAGGCTGCGTTCTTGTGTCAGTTTGGGCAGTTCATATTCATACAGCTCACTATTTTTAATACCACAAATCAGTGTGCGTGCATCCGGGTTACGCTCAAATTCGCCACCTTCACCCTTGATAACAGCGCTATTCTGGTAGCCTAACCGTGATGCAGTCTGCTGATGAGAACTGCGATAAGCCGGATGGAAAATTGCCTGTAATGTAGCCTTGGCATTAAAGGGATTAATCAGGCGTGCCAATGTATGAATAGGGGAACGCAAGCCCATAACATTTCTGAGCGAGATCAAATCACTTAAGACAGGGGAAATCGCCTCAAGGGGAAGATAGGCAAAATTATGTTGTTCGAGTTCGTATTCAACATCCTGTTCACTTTGACAGATGGAATAGCCTAAGTATTCTAGCACCTGTTCAGTATAGAGCCGGTTAAGGGTATGACCTGATGCGCCATGCATAAATACTTTATAACCCGACTGGGCAAGCGTTAATGCTGCCAGCAGAAACCAGGGATAATGTTTCCGTTTGCCGGCATATGAAGACCAGTCCAGATCAACGGTTAAAGGGGAAAAATTTAGCTGATCACGGGTAGCCTGTACAAAACCTGCCAACTCATCAACAGATTCCTCTTTTACACGTAACAACATCAGAAATGCACCGAGCTGAACATCCAGAACTTCTTGTTTGAGGATCATGCTGAATGCCTGATAGGCTTCTTCATAAGTTAATGACCTCGCACCATTTTTTCCTTTGCCAATAATCCGGACATATTGTGCAAAAGGATGCTCAAGCTCTTTATAAAGATTTTTACGGGTGTTCATTGACAATTTTAATTAGATAATAAGTAAGTTTTTCCACTATGACATAAAACAACAAGGGGTGTAAAACTTTGGTGGGGTTAGACTAATGTCTAATAAGGAATTGTATACAGATTAGCCAGACTTAAAAATAACCATTCCATTATGATATTTCCTTCAAGTAAAATCCGCCTCAGATAGACTTTGTTAAGTTAATTTAATCTTCTCCTGCATTAATAGATTCTACTATTTATAGGTCTGAAGTCTAAGTCATTGATGTTAAGTCCCAAATTCGTTTTTTAAGGCGAATTATTTTCATGCTGAATATTTCCTGTATAGGTAAAAAGTTCTTTACCTTTTTGTTTTTACATGAAATTTCAGGGCTGTGTATTCCTAAGGATAGACCTTGCGCTGGGTATTGACCATGTCCAGAAATATGTAATGAAGAAAAGTTATGGCTAAAAAACCGATTTATAAATCACTTTATTTTCAAGTGATTATTGCGATTATCGCAGGTGTTCTTGTGGGGCATTACTTCCCGAGTACTACTGTCCTCATGAATGGTGTTGAGCAGCAGGTACCAGGTTTGGGCGAACAGCTTAAGCCATTAGGTGATGGCTTTATTCGTTTAATTAAAATGATTATTGCGCCTGTGATTTTCTGTACTGTGGTAAGTGGTATCGCAGGTATGGAAAGTATGAAGTCAGTGGGTAAGACCGGTGGTGTTGCCTTACTTTACTTCGAAATTGTCTCGACAATTGCCCTGCTGATTGGTCTGCTGGTAATTAATATTGCCAAGCCTGGCGTAGGTATGAATGTTGATCCGGCAACTCTGGACACTGCGGGTATTCAGAAATATGTCGCTTCGGGTGAGTCGCAATCTACAGTCGATTTTCTGCTGCATATTATTCCTGAGACTGTAGTTGGAGCATTTGCAAATGGCGAAATTCTTCAGGTATTACTCTTTGCTATCCTGTTTGGTTTTGCCTTGCACAAGCTTGGTGATGCCGGTAAGCCAGTACTTAAGTTTATTGATCAAGTCTCGCATGTGTTCTTTAACATTGTAAACATGATCATGAAGCTGGCTCCGATTGGTGCTTTCGGTGCAATGGCTTTTACTATTGGTAAATATGGTGTAGGTTCACTGGTTCAGCTTGGTCAGCTTATTCTCTGTTTCTATATTACCTGTCTGCTGTTTATTTTTATCGTGCTAGGAACCATTGCACGCATTAGCGGTTTCAGTATTCTTAAAATGATCCGCCTGATCCGTGAGGAGCTTCTGATTGTACTAGGTACATCTTCTTCCGAGTCAGTTTTACCGCGTATGCTGAAGAAACTGGAAATTGCGGGTTGTGAGAAGTCTGTAGTGGGTCTGGTTATTCCAACGGGTTATTCATTTAATCTGGACGGTACTTCAATTTACCTGACTATGGCCGCGATCTTTATTGCACAGGCGACCAATACCCAGCTGGATGTAACTCATCAAATTACCTTGCTGCTGGTTCTGCTGATTTCATCTAAAGGTGCAGCAGGGGTAACCGGTTCGGGCTTTATTGTTATGGCAGCAACCCTGTCTGCTGTAGGTCATATTCCTGTCGCTGGTCTGGCACTCATTCTGGGTATCGACCGTTTCATGTCTGAAGCGCGTGCCTTGACTAACCTGGTGGGTAATTCACTGGCAACTATTGTAGTTGCCAAATGGGTAGGCCAGCTAGACAAAGACAAGCTGAATGAAGCTCTGGCTAAACCGGGTGAGGTAGACCGTCAGATGCTTGAGCAGAAAGCAGGACATATTTAAAAATATTTGAACAAAAAGGAAGCTTCGGCTTCCTTTTTTTTAGCTTTATGAACAGCAATAAAAACTCATCAGGTCATGACATCTTTTCGGAAAATAACTAGCATGAGTAAAACAGAAGCTGACTAACAAACTGATAAAAGGAAATAAGATATGCAGCATGATGCCGATCTGGAATTATTCCGTGATAACTTTAGACGTTTTATGAAAGAGCATATTGCGCCCCATTATGAACAGTGGGAGCGTGATGGAATCATGCCACGGCATGTCTGGAACCTGTTAGGTGAAAATGGCTTTCTCTGTGTAGATGTACCTGAAGAATATGGCGGCTATGGCGTGCCTACCTATTATTCACTGATGCTGGTAGAAGAGTCAGCCCGGGCTGGTTATAGTTCATTATCGACAGGTATATCCTGTCATTCAGAAATTGCTGCTCCTTATATTCTGAATATTGGTAGTGAGGAACAGAAGCAGTACTGGTTACCTAAAATGGTGAGTGGTGAAGTGGTGGGTGCAATTGGCATGACTGAACCGGGGGCTGGTTCTGATTTGCAGTCAATGCGAACCAACGCAATTTTGCAAGATGACTGCTATATATTAAATGGTTCCAAAACCTTTATTTCTAATGGGCAGCATGCAGATCTGGTGGTACTGGCTGCTAAAACCGATCCACAAGCCCGTGCTAAAGGTGTTTCGCTTTTACTGCTTGATACCCATCTGGATGGTTTTAAGAAAGGAACCAATCTGGACAAGATCGGTTTGCATTCACAAGATACCTCAGAGATGTTCTTCGATAATATTAAAGTACCCCAAAACCAGTTACTTGGTCAGCCGGGGCAAGGCTTTGCTTATCTGATGCAGGAGTTGCCGCGCGAGCGTACTGCGATAGCTGCTACTGCTCTGGGTGCTATACGGGGCAGTATTGATGTAACTACAGCTTATGTTCAGGAGCGCCAAGCTTTCGGTCAGCCGATCGCTCAATTCCAGAATACCCGCTTTGTACTGGCACAGGCCAAGATTGATGAATTGGCTACAGCTGCATTTTATGAGCGAAATGTAGAGCTCTATCAGCAGGGCCAGCTCGATGTTGCTACAGCTGCCGCTTTAAAAAGTTTTAGTACCGATATGCAGATGAAAGTTGCTGACAACTTGCTTCAGCTGTTTGGTGGTTATGGCTATATGTCCGAATATCCGATTTCACGTTTCTTTGTAGATGCCAGAATCCAGCGGATTTATGGTGGTACCAATGAAATCATGAAAGAGATCGTGGCGCGTAGCCTGCTTGGAAAATAAAGATAAGATAAAAAAGCCTGCTTCCGCAGGCTTTTCTATTTTAATGGCGTGAAATTAAGCACTCTGCAATTGCTGTTGTAAATTACGAAGCTCGGCCCGAAGGATTTTACCTACCGTTGACTTGGGTAATTCAGGTAAAATTTCTATCACTTTTGGAACTTTGTAGGCGGTAAGATGCTCTTTGCAGTGCGCCAGTATTTCATCAGTGGATAGAGACGGATTACGTGTAGCGATATAAGCTTTCACAGCTTCGCCAGTCTGTACATCTGGCACCCCAATAACCGCCACTTCAATAATGTCCGGATGCTCGGCAATGACTGCTTCGATTTCATTTGGATAAACATTAAAACCTGAAACCAGTACCATATCTTTTTTACGGTCCAGAATATAACAGAAGCCATCTTCATCGAGCTGGGCAATATCACCTGTATGTAGCCAGCCCTCTACAAAGGTGTCAGCACTTTCTTCCGGCCTGTTGAGATAGCCCTGCACAATATGCGGACCTTTTACACAGAGTTCGCCCGCACTACCGAGAGGAACTTCATTTCCCTGAACATCTACAATTTTAATTTCAGAACCAGGTAATGGAAAACCGACAGAACCTTGACGAATTATGCTAATTGGAGGATGCAGCATGGCTGCGCAACTGGTTTCAGTCATGCCAAACCCTTCAATAATATTACCTATTTTAGCTTTCCAGTGTTCAGCTGTAGCTGGTCTTAGTGCTGTTCCGCCAGAAATGGCACAAGTGAGCTCTGGCGGATTTTGCACAAACCAGTCTTCAGCCAGTAATCCTGCATATAATGTATCAACTCCGGTCAGCCAGGTAATCTTAAACTGTTCAAATGCCGGCCTTAAATTGCTGACAGGACGCGGTGAAGGAACCAGAATATTATGCGATCCGCCTTCAAAGAACATCAGAAAATTAACACTGAATGCAAAAATATGATAAAGCGGAATAGCAGTCAGAATACTGTCTTGCTGATTAAAAGCTGAATTGTGCGCACGCAAATAATCTCCGGTCATGCGTACTAAGGACAGTAAATTCTGATGCGTTATAATCGCACCTTTACTGCGACCTGTTGTACCGCCTGTATATTGATACAGCGCGATTGCGGTCGTTTTTGATTGCAATTCAGGTAGCTGTTCTGCTTTTTTAAAAACTTGTGAAAAAGAACAGTAGTCAATGCTTGGTATTAGCGAACGTCCCTGAGCTTCGGCATCTGTTTCTATTTTTTTAGCAATCAGCGCCTGATACGGTGCATCAAAAAAGTCAGTTAAACTCGCTGTAACCAGCGCAAGAGATTTTAGATCATTATTTTTCGCAATTACTTTTTCAAAAGTAGCTAAGAACATGTCTGAAACTATTAAAGCTTTTGCCTGACTGTCGGTGAGCTGATACTCCAGTTCGCGTGCGGTATAAAGCGGGTTGATATTGGTAATAATAAGGCCAGCTTTCCAGCAGGCAAAAACTGCAATTGGATAATGCAGACAATTTGGCATCTGCAAGCCCACGACATCACCTGGTTGTAGTTGAAGCTCATGCTGGAAGTAACGTGCCAGCAAGTCAGAATAATACTGAATCTGCTTGAAACTTAATGTCTTTGTGAGGCCCGTAGGCAGAACCAGACTAAATGCAGCCGCATCTGAAAAATCATGCACTGCTTTATCAAACAGCTCACTTAAATTTTGTGGAATGGATGTGGAATCAAACTGGTAGTCCTGCAGGCTGGCTGGCAAGTTCTTTTTCCATGGGCGTTGTGCATAAATCATTTATTATTCCTTTTAATTGTTGATTCAGTCTGTACCTGACCTGTTATTAAAATTATAGGACTATCAAACTTTCACAATGATTAAATCTGCCAATACAAAGGCATCCTATTAAATAGAAGTAACTTGATTTTTGAATAGGTCAAATACTCAATATAAGAGACTCAAATTGAGAAAAATGAAATAAAATACAGATATTTGCTTATAAAAATAAAAAATTCAAGTATTGATACTCGACAGTTAGGCTGAAATATTAAAATAAGTTAAGTGGCAAAATACATCAACCGATAACTTTTCTTTGAAGTAACTTGTATAAGTTGATGGAATTAAATTGAAAGCCAATACACATTACATATCTGTTTTCCAAATCATCCACAGTTCTTTTTATAAAAAGAGCCAGAGTATTAAGGCTAAGAGAATTTAACGAGGTGTTCCAAAGTAGCAACTGGCTGTTTTTGCATCTATTTCAATCAAAGTCAGATTGCGCAACATTTAAAAGCTAACTATTGTTATACTAATTTGTATACATGTTTTCCAAGGGCAATATAACAATGGGTCATGATGATCAGAAAAATTCATCCTCTTTCAATCTGGAACAGATCCGTAATGAAATCGACTCTGTTGACCAGCAATTACAAGAGCTGATTAACCGCCGTGCCAGCCTGGCCGAAGCGGTTGCAGAAGCAAAGTTTGCTGCTGAAGAAAACCCGTTGTTTTATCGCCCTGAACGTGAAGCACAAGTCTTGCGTAAAGTTATGGAACGCAATGATGGACCTTTATCAGACGTAACCATGGCGCGCTTGTTTCGTGAAATCATGTCTGCCTGTCTCGCTCTTGAAGCACCACAAAGCATTGCTTTTTTAGGGCCGGAAGGTACCTATACCCATTCTGCCGTACTGAAACATTTTGGACAGGATGCCTTGGTTCGTCCAATTGCAACGATTGATGAAGTCTTTCGCGAGGTAGAAGCAGGTAGTGCCCATTATGGTGTAGTACCTGTTGAGAACTCGTCTGAAGGTGTGGTAAACCATACATTGGATTGTTTTAGAGGTTCAAGCCTCAATGTGATTGGCGAAGTAGAGCTTCGTATCCATCATCAGTTTCTGGTATCTGAAAATACCCGTAAAGACAGTATCAAACAAATCTATGCTCACCAGCAAACACTGGCACAGTGTCGTCACTGGCTGGATGCACACTATCCGGGCGTTGAGCGGGTAGCGCTGAACTCGAATGCAGAAGCTGCACGTCGTATTCGTAACGAATGGCATTCAGCTGCAATTGCTTCTGATATTGCGGCCAGTTTGTATAACCTTGAAATTATGCACAGCAATATTGAGGATAATCCTGAAAATACTACGCGTTTTCTGGTAATTGGTCGTGAGAAGATTCCACAAAGCGGTAATGATAAAACTTCATTATTGATTTCTGCTCATGACCGTGCGGGTGCCTTGCTGGAAATTTTGGCTCCATTTGCCAAGCACAACATCAGCCTGACCAGTATTGAAACCCGTCCTGCATTGCCAGAAAAATGGGCTTATGTGTTCTTTATCGATCTGGAAGGCCATATCGAGCAGGAAAATGTTGCGGCAGCAATCGAAGAAATCCGTCCAATGGTTAAAGAACTGCGTGTACTGGGTTCTTATCCTGTTGCTGTACTATAAAGCTGAGACCTGTTAGATCATGGCAGTAGTAGTTTTTATATTACTGCCATAAACCAAAAGTTCAGAGAGTGATAAATAAATGGATAAAAATTGAGAAGCTATTTTTATCCGAAAAAATTTGAAACTCTTCCCGATACTTGAAATATTAAACGCTTGAAACAAGGCAAAAGCCCTTGAGGCAAAACTGAAGTTATGTCCCAACCCCTGTTTGAAAAAGTTGCATTTATTGGCCTTGGGCTAATTGGTTCAAGTCTGGCCCGGGTAATTGTGGCTCAAAAGCTGGCCCGTCACGTGGTGGCCGCGACCCGTTCTCAAAAAACACTGGAAGATGCCAAAGCTTTGGGCCTGATTGAGCAGGGCTATAGTGATCCTGTAGAAGCAGTACAAGGGGCAGACCTGATTGTTCTGGCTTTACCAGTACGTGCTACCCAGAAAATACTTGAGCAGATCAAACCTCATATTTGCGCACATACTATCTTGACAGATGTCGGTAGTACCAAAGGAAATGTGGTAGAGGCAGCCAAAGCAGTGTACGGCACCCATCTGCCGCCCGGTTTTGTACCGGGCCATCCGATTGCAGGAAGTGAGCATACTGGTGTCCATGCTGGTAAAGTCGATCTGTTTGCCAATCATAAGGTCATTCTGACACCTTTGCCAAGTAGTGCCAGCTGGGCGGTTGATAAACTGATTGAGCTCTGGGAAGCTGCACAAGCAGAAGTTATCTGCATGGATGTTGAAAAACATGATGAAGTTCTGGCGCATACCAGTCATTTACCGCATTTGATGGCATTTAATCTGGTCGAGCAACTGGCCAGCCGTGAAGATAACCTGGACATCTTCCGTTATGCAGCCGGTGGTTTTCGTGATTTCTCGCGTGTGGCCGCCAGTGACCCTCAAATGTGGCATGACATTTTTTTTGCCAATAAAAAAGCAATTTTAAATGCAGTAGATGGCTTTGAACAGCAGCTCGGCATTATTCGAAAAATGATTGAAAATGAAGACTCGCAGGCATTAATGGGCTTACTGGGACATGCTCAGGCTGCGCGTCAGCACTTTAACCACATGTTAGCCCAAAAACCGTTGATGGAGAAAAACAAGGTGACACAACAATTTACCATTCTGCCGGGAAACAAGACTTTTCAGGGTAAATTTACCGTACCTGGTGACAAGTCCGTGTCTCATCGCTCTATCATGTTTGGTGCAATTGCCGAAGGTACTACTCATGTCACAGGCTTTCTGGAAGGTGAAGATGCGTTAGCTACCTTACAGGCTTTTCGCGATATGGGCGTAAGTATTGAAGGCCCGAAAAATGGTGAGGTTACCATTCATGGGGTGGGTATGCACGGACTTAAGGCTCCGGCAAGTGCACTTTATATGGGGAATTCAGGAACCAGCATGCGTCTGCTGTCTGGCATGCTGGCTGCACAGAAATTTGATACGGTCATGACTGGTGATGCCTCTTTATCCAAACGTCCAATGGAACGGATTGCCAAACCCTTACGTCTGATGGGCGCCCAGATTCAAACCACAGGTGAAAAAGGTACACCGCCGGTCAGTATTAGTGGTCAGCAAAAATTGCACGGTATTCATTATGATTTGCCAATGCCTTCTGCTCAGGTAAAGTCAGGAATTCTGCTTGCGGGATTATGGGCTGAAGGTGAAACTTCAGTTACTGAACCTGAGCCAACCCGCGACCATACCGAGCGTATGCTACGTGCTTTTGGCTATGAGGTTAAAACTGAAGGTCATAAAATTTCACTTATAGGTGGTGGCAAACTGGTCGGTACAGAGATTCAGGTACCTTCAGATATTTCTTCCGCAGCATTTTTTATGGTGGGGGCTGCTATTACTCAGAATTCGGATGTACTTCTGGAAGCAGTCAGTATAAATCCAACCCGTACCGGAATTATCGAAATTCTGAAACAGATGGGAGCTGACCTGACAGTTGAGAATGAACGTATTGCGGGGGGTGAGCCAATTGCTGATATTCATATCAGAGGTAGCCGGACGCTCAAGGGTATACATATTCCTGAAGACCAAGTTCCACTTGCGATTGATGAATTCCCGGCACTATTTGTTGCGGCAGCTTGTGCAGAAGGACAAACAGTACTGACTGGTGCTGCCGAACTGCGGGTAAAAGAGTCTGACCGGATTCAGGTAATGGCTGACGGCCTTAAAACTATGGGCATCGACTGCACCCCGACTGAAGATGGAATCATCATTGAAGGTAAAGGAAAAATTGGAGACTGGTCGGCTGTCTTTACCGGCGGTGAAATCGAATCACATCATGATCATCGGATCGCTATGAGCTTTAGCATGGCAGGGCTGCGAAGTTCAGGAACAATTAATATTATGGGAACTGAAACGGTAGCCACCAGCTTCCCCACCTTTACTGAACTCGCTAATAAAGCCGGGCTTGCCATACAGGTTAGTGAATAAATACGAATAAAGTTTAAGAAAAATGTTGTTTTTGTCTAACAACAGTCAAGTGAATGCTTGGCTGTTGTGCGTTTATTGCTTATGCTAAATCCATACAACAAGAAAGCATTTCAGGAAAACGCCAATGAGAACCCTACAATTTACTGCCCACTGTGCTGAACATCAACAAACTGATCATATACAAGATGAATGCCGTATTGCCCAAGAATACGTAACTGACCTTTTATCTAAACGTCTTGTCCAGCATGGCTTTGAGGCTAGTCGTAATGAGCCTGATAAAATTGCGGTAAGTGTAGAGAGTCATCCTCTACCTATTTCTGTGACATGTGAGTCTGTCCAGGATGAAGAGGGGCATCTGGTTTGCAGGATTAATGCACATGCTGACGAAGAACAGGACTGGTTTGAAAAAATTGAAATGCAGAGTGTGATTAAACAGTTGGGGCAGGCTATTGAAACTACATTAAAAACTGATGAATCATTTAGCCAGTTCGAATGGAAAAGCTAAACTTATGACTCATCTAAAAAGGCCCGAAATTAATATATACCGGGCCTTTATTTATTTTTTATTCAACGATTAGAAAACGGGAAATCGCGATACGTAACTGTTTTAAATAGCCCGTAAAAAAGTGATTTGCTCCCGGCAGAATAGTAATCAGATGCTTTTGTGGCGTAGCCCAGCTAATAGCATCCGATAACAAGGTGATTTCATCCTTTTCACCATGAATAAACAGGATATCTCCCTGAATTTCAGGCGTTTTATAATGACGCAAGCCGGCTACAGTATTGGTAGGCAGACCACATAAAATCAACTGTTTAGGCCTCTCTACTGCTGGCAAGGCATCATAAGCTTTTGCCATCACGTGAGC
Organism: Acinetobacter sp. 1294596; assembly: GCF_000582925.1. Classification (NCBI taxonomy): domain Bacteria; kingdom Pseudomonadati; phylum Pseudomonadota; class Gammaproteobacteria; order Moraxellales; family Moraxellaceae; genus Acinetobacter; species Acinetobacter sp. 1294596. The sequence continues at coordinate 27,783 of NZ_JFCC01000038.1, forward strand.
ACCAAAGCTGAAGCCACCTGCATAAAATGGCAAATGGGAGTGTAGGGCACGAATATGTTGTAGTACCGCTAAAGTATCATCTGTCTCGCCATAGCCTTCATCATGTGTTCCGGTACTTTGCCCTGAACCACGAAAACTTGGACGATAAACCACACAGCCACGTTCAGATAAAATCTGGGCTAAAAGTGCAGGAACCTTATGTTGAGGTGTGCCTCCCTGAAGAGGGTGTGGGTGGCAAACGAGGGCATATCCTTTTACTTCGCGTTGGGGATAATCAACAAAAACTTCAATTTGCCCCACCGGACCTTGAATAAAGATTTGCTCGGACATAGTACAAACGATAAATAGCAGGAGAATCGCGTATTTTAGCGATTAACTTCAGCAAAAACACAAATTGGCATTAAAATAAGTCGACTGTTATAGTTTGATTAATTACTTTTTGACCAGGTTGTTTATGTTAGCTCTAATTTCCCCTGCTAAGACCTTAGATTATGAATCTGCATTACCTACCGATGAACATACTTTACCAAGACTGCTTGAGCACTCACAAGAACTTATAGACTTTTGTCGTAAACTGTCTGCTTCAGAAATCGCCAGTTTGATGAGTGTTAGTGAGAAAATAGCCCAATTGAATACTGCGCGTTTTCAGGATTGGACACCAGAATTTACTTTTGGTAATGCCCGACAGGCTATTTTTGCTTTTAAAGGCGATGTATATACCGGTCTGGATGCCTATAGTCTGAAACACAACAATCTGAATTTTGCCCAGCAACATTTGCGAATGCTATCGGGTCTATATGGCTTGTTAAGGCCACTAGATTTAATGATGCCTTACCGTCTGGAAATGGGAACCAAACTGCAAAACAGCCGTGGACATAACCTGTATGAGTTTTGGGGAGACCTTATTACCCAGCAGATTAATCAGGAACTGACTGAACACCAGCATAACTATTTAATCAACCTTGCATCAGATGAATACTACAAGGCAGTTCAAGAAAACAAAATACAAGCTGCTATCATTAAACCGATCTTTCTTGACCAGAAGAATGGTAAATACAAAGTCATCAGTTTTTATGCCAAAAAAGCCCGTGGCCTGATGGCACGCTTTATTGTAGAAAACCAGTTAACCCAGCCAGAAGATTTAAAAGCTTTTAATAGTGAGGGTTATTATCTGGACACAGTAAATTCAAGCGCTAAAGAACTAATTTTTAAACGTGATGAGCAACCTGTTTAAATATATTCTCATGTATAGAATAACCAGTATTCGAATTATGGCTATTGGTTATTTATAGAATAAGTTCTCATCAAAAAATAAGGTAAAAGTCCGGCTGAGCTAAGAAATAGGAATACTAATTTATGCAACCTAAGCTAGAAAGACTTAAGCAATACTGGCAAGAACTTCAACAGACTAATGCATTGTATTTATCAGACAGCCTGCTTCAGAAATTAATTACTGCCTATGAAGAACCTCAGCGTTATTATCATACACTTCAACATATAGAAGAATGTCTGGACTTATACCAGCCTCTAAAAATGTGCGTGAATGACCCCTTGGCTGTTGAGCTGGCGATCTGGTTTCATGACGTGGTTTATGAGCCAAAATCTGATCAAAATGAATTAAAAAGTGCCGAGTTAATGAAACAGAGTCTGGCACCTTACATGACTATTGATCAAATCTCTAAAATTTACTCGTGGATACTGGCAACACAAACTCATGAGCTGTCTGAAGATGACGATCTGGACCTTAAAACCTTGCTTGATATAGACTTGGCGATTTTAGGTAGTAAACCGTCCCGTTTTGCTGAGTATGAGCAGCAGATTCAACAAGAATATGCCTGGTTGTCAGAGGGTATATATCATGAAAAGCGCAAAAAGTCTTATCTCATTTTTATCAAGCCCATCCGTTATTTAAAACTGAATATTTTCAGGATAAACTGGAAAATCAGGCAAAAATTAATCTTGAAAAAGTTTTAAAGGCTAATTAAAAGGCTCCCGGAAGGGGAGCTTTTTAACCACAAAAAATTTACTGGGTCTGACTATTATGCTGAGAGCTATCGCGTGTTTCACGCTCTTGTGCAGGGTCAATTACTCGTGATTCGCCAGTGGCTTCATTTGCAACCTGTCCCGCACCCTCACTCACTTCTTTAGTAGCTACTGCAGTTGCATTAGCGCCTTTTTCCATCGCTATGGTTGCACCTTTGGTAGCCTGACTGGTCTCATCGAAACCAGCTTTAGTTGCATCCTTTAAACTTTCACCTACGCCATCTGAAGGGGCTTCCATCTGGTCCATGGGTTTAGCCATGGCATTATCTTTCGCCATATCCGAAGACTTTTCTTTATCACACCCAACCAAGAACAAAGCCGAAGTCATGCCTAAAGCAACTACCAGTTTATTTAAGTTTTTCATGTATACATCCTTCTAATTTTTTCAACTTTTCTTCACTATTCAAATCTAAACATAAAGAAGGGTGGTATTACGACTCAGCTTTGTTGAAAAGTTGTAAGAGTTGTTATCTATTAGATTTTTTAGATAAAACTTAGATATAAAAAAGCCCTTAATATAAGGGCTTTTTTATAATTGAGTACAATATTACTGTGAACTGCCAGTTCCGCTAGTACCACCAGTTGTACCTGTGGTGCCAGTAGTTCCCGTATTAGTCATGGTATCTGTTGTACCACCAGTTGTGGTACCTGTAGTTGCGCCAGTTGTATCTGTAGCAGTGCCTGTTGTAGCCGGATCAGCCACTGTGCCAGTAGTATTGTCTAATCGCTCGCCTGCGGTATTATTCATATCCATAGTAGAGTCTGTTGTAGTTGTGCCAGTAGCAGTCGAATCGGTAGTTGTACCAGCAGTCGCAGCATGATCATCAGCTTCTGGAGTTTTATTGTTATTACAGCCAACAATGAGAACTGTAGAAGCTAAACCTAACGCAGCAATTAACTTTTTCATTTATTTTCCTTCCTTTTGTTGATTAAAAAACACTCAGGAAAATATAAGCATAAAGAAAAGTTGTAATAAAGACTACATATTGTTGAGGACTTGTAAGATATATATAAAAAAAGCATATTCTTGTAAGGAATATGCTTTTTCGCATTAAAAAATTACTGACCGGAGCGGATAATGTAATCAAAAGCAGAGAGCGACGCTTTTGCACCTTCACCTGTAGCAATGATGATCTGCTTGTACGGTACCGTTGTACAATCACCCGCCGCAAATACACCTTTTACGTTGGTCTCGTTACGCTCGTTCACCACAATCTCACCGCGGTTACTCAGCTCGACTTCTGACCCTTTCAGAAAGTCAGTGTTCGGCAGCAGACCAATCTGTACAAAGATACCCGCCAGTTCAATTTCCCT